>JBCCMR010000013.1:0-19430 GCA_039026255.1 Pseudomonadota bacterium | reverse complement strand
TCTGAAATGGTCCAAAAGCGGCGCGAATTGCGGACAGCGCTTGATCAGGCGGAAACGGCTGACCGGGAAAAGACCGCGTTCTTGGGGCGCATGAGCCATGAGCTTCGTACGCCCGCGAACGGTATCGTCGGTGGTACGGACCTTTTGCGCGAAACGCATCTCGATGGTGACCAGGAGGGTGTGTTGACCATCCTTGAGGAAAGCTCTGCGCGCATGATGCGGCTGATCGAGGATATCCTTGCCTACTCTGAAATCAGCGACCGCGCCGTGAAAGCCCGGGCCGAACCCGTGGATATGGCCGCGTTGGTGGCGGGCATATTCCTAGACTACCAGGCCGAAACCGCCGCCCAGGGGGTCAAACTAATATGCGAACTACCGGAAACTGGCGGTGCGATTGTCCGGTCAGATGCGCTTTTGATGCGACGCATGGTCGACAAACTGGTCAGCAACGCGGTTAAATTCACCGACAAAGGTAGCGTCACCGTCCGCCTACGCTTCCCGGACCCGGGACGGCTCAAAGTGATCGTCGCCGACACCGGGATAGGCATTGCTCCACCGGATATGCAGCGTATCTTCAGTCGTTTTGAACAGGCTGACGGCGCCAAAACTCGCGCCCGGGACGGTATTGGCCTTGGGCTGTCGACGGCCCAGGAACTGGCACGGCTTTTGGGCGGTCACATTCAGGCGGCGTCCGATCTCGGGTTGGGCAGTACGTTCACGATTGACCTAAAGGTCAGGCGCCTCCCGGGGCCCGAGGCGCGGCGCACGCTGCCCGAAAAACTCCACGTACTGGTGGCTGAAGACAACCGCACAAATCGACTTTTGATTGAGAAGATGTTCAAAAACATGCCCCAGCGACTGGTATTTGCCAATGACGGGCTGCAAGCGGTTGAGATGTACCGGAGCGAGCCGCCTGACGTAGTTCTCATGGACATCTCTATGCCCAACATGGACGGCATCGACGCCACACGCGGCATTCGCGCCCACGAGGAAAGTGACCGTCTTCCTCGCTGTCCGATTGTCGCGGTCACGGCCAACGCCTCTGATGACGACCGTCAGCGGTGCTTTGAGGCGGGCATGGACGGCTTTTTAGCCAAACCTTTACGGAAAACCCATCTGATGGAGACCATGGGCCGAATTCTCACCTGAACCAAATGCGGGTTGCATGGAAACTAACCCGCTGCTCGCATTCCCTGACCCTGACCCTGACCCTGACCCTGACCCTGACCCTGACCCTGATCCTGACAATGGCTTCAGCAGGAAGACGTGAAACTGAGCCGAAGCTTCGGTTGACGCAGGGGCACATGCCAAGGGCCCGGTGTGGTTGCTAGGCAAGATCGTGTCGCAACCCTCACCAAGCGCCTGGGGTGCCGCCTTGACAGACTTTGATTAGAGCGCCCGGGGACGCATCGCCGATGCTTAGCGTCGCCCCTCTCGCAAGAGCCGGGGCTGAATGGCCATGCGTGGCGACAAGCCAATGTTTTATCTGGGCTTCAAAGTGTTGGGCTTTGTCAAACGCCCTTCTGAGGCTGCGCTATTCCATGCGCCGCAAGGCCCCTTGCAAGTCCGCCGGGTTGCCGCGCGAAAACCACATAACCGAGGGATACACTTGCCTAAGCACCTATGGGAAACCGCGTGATCTCTTCGCAGCGCCCAACTAACGCCGTTGATGCGCAAAGCGTGACGTTTCGGCAGGGGAAAGCAATGTCCAACGTCTGGGCAATGTGGTCCTCCGCGGCGGCAACTAAGGCGTCGGCGACACCTTAAGCCTCCGGCTCCAGGGGCCCTGTTAGGGTCATGTGAAACTGGAATTGCGCCGTAAAGAAAGGGTATCCCCAACTTTAAAACCTGTCCGCTTGCCGCGGGCTCAATCCTTCGGCGCGGCGTCTGGCTAAGTCCTTCGCCTTTGTTGGCGCGCGCCATAGCTCCATCGCGGCTACCATTTCAAAGGCGAGTGCAGCTACCGCGCCCCCACCATCCCGTAGCAAAAGCACTAGAAAGCCTATGAGCCGCGCCACCCGCACACAGCCCAAAGACACCGCAGACTGGGCCCCTACCGCCAAGGCGAACGCACCGCAGAGCCCTGCTTGGTGTATGCGCGCCGCCAGATTGACGTGTGCCTTTTAGGCGTTGTGGAAGCCGTATTTCGCTGCGGGATCGATCAGACCCGCCACGTCTTTTGGCGGGGAAAAACGTGTTCAAGCTGCCGCATCCCGCCCAACAAGACGCCCTGGCGTGGGTCGAAGCGCCTTGGGCACGTGGGCAAAGCAAATCGCTTAGCGCGTTAACACAAGGTGCGGGGCTTGAAGTTTTAGGACGAAGTGAGGGTAGGAGTGAGTGTCGCGCCGGTCAAACATCTGGGGGCAGCGGCATCTTGCGGGCCGCCCCCATTCCCTTAGCTGGGCCAACCAGTCTAGTCGTTCTAAACCATATCTCAGAACGGCACTGGCGCGTCTACCGCTTGGCGCTGAGCAGCGCGAAAGGCGCGCGCGCCACAGGACGGTGTTGGCAGACCCCGGACATTAGAATTGCAGGCTGATGGCGGACAGCTGTGCCGCAATAGACATTACAACCGGCCCACGCCGTAATCGCCCGCCAGCAAGCTGTAACCGTTGTTTCCGGCAAAAACGCACCGCCAAAAAAAGAGCGCGCCCTTTAACCGAGGGCGCGCCCTATTCTCAGCCGCAGCTTATGGGTTAGGTGGGCCAGCCGCCGACAGCTTTGACCTCTAGAAACTCCTCGAGCCCCCAGCTCCCGCCTTCACGCCCGTTGCCGGACTGCTTCATGCCGCCGAAGGGGGAGCCCGGTGCGCGCGCCTTGCCGTTGATGTCTACCATTCCGGACCGCACCGCGCGGGCCACGCGTTTTGCCTTTTCGGGATCGGTGGTCTGCACATAGTTTGTCAGCCCGTATTCAGTGTCATTGGCGATGCTGATTGCCTCTTCCTCGGAATCGAAAGGCATCATCGACAGGACCGGGCCAAAGATTTCCTGACGCATGATGGTCATGTCGTTGTTGCAGTCAGCAAAGACCGTTGGGCGCACGAAGTACCCGCGGTTGAGTCCCTCGGGTCGGCCCACGCCGCCTGCCACCAGGCGCGCCCCTTCGTCGATGCCCTGCTGTATAAGGTCTTGGACTTTGTTGAATTGCACCTCGTTCACGAGCGGCCCAATGTGACGTCCGGCTTCGTTGGCCACGTTGACCTTAGTGGCTTCCGCGGCGGCTTGTGCCTCTTCCACGGCTTGGTCATAGCGGCTGCGCTCCACCAGCATACGGGTAGGAGCGTTGCAGGATTGGCCCGTATTGTTGAAGCAGTGCAGCGCGCCGCGCTTGACCGCATTGGCATCGGCGTCGGCAAAGACGATGTTGGCGCCCTTGCCGCCGAGTTCCAAGCTCACACGTTTGATGCTGTCAGCGGCGGCTTTGGTGATCAGTCGTCCCGCCCGCGTCGAACCGGTGAAGCTGACCACATCCACATCCGGGTGCGCGGACAGTTGACTACCCACGCCGGGCCCGTCCCCCTGTACCATATTGTAAATGCCCGCGGGGACCCCGGCTTCGTGAAGGATTTCGGTGAAGAGCGTCGACGACAGCGGCGACTGTTCCGAAGGCTTCAGAACCATCGTACAGCCTGCGCCAATGGCCGCGATAACCTTTAGCGTGACCTGGTTCATGGGCCAGTTCCAGGGCGTGATCAGCGCCGCGACGCCCACTGGTTCGTGCAGGATGCGGGTGGCTTCTTCCCCTTCGCGCACGGCGTGCTCAAACGTAAAATCCTCGATCGCTTCGACAAAAGCTTGCAGGTGCGAGGTGCCCGTGCCGGACTGCGCCGTCCGGGCCAGGTCCAAGGGAGCGCCCATTTCCTGGCTTATCACGTCGCCCATTTCGTCGGACCGCTTTGCATAGGCGGCTTGGATGTCTTTGATAAGCTCTACCCGCTCTTTTTTGGTGCTGACACCCCACTTAGGGAAGGCCGCCTTGGCTGCGGCCACTGCGGCGTTGGTGTCCGTTTCGGAACCCAAGTTAATGTGGGCGTACGCTTCTTCCGTCGACGGGTTGATCACGGGGAAGGGGTTCGGGGTCGTCGGGGCGACCCAGGCGCCATTGATGTAGAAGTGTTCGGCGTGTTCCACGGCAGCGGACTCCTGTTTTGACGATAATTGACCCTGAGGTGGGATAAATCCCAGCCTTTGTCCAGCCCCCGCCGCCGCGGCCTGGGATCCCGGTCCGCGGCGCCGGTGTTCTGCCGCGTCCCGTTTCGCGCGGTTGAAAGACCCTCGCCGGGCACGGCAACGAACACGTGACAGGGCGAGTGGGTGACACGGGCTCGGTGATGTGCGAGGCCTAAGGCGGGCGCGCAGAGGCGCCTGCGGAGGGGCTATGCTGACGTCATCGCACTGGGGCCTTGGGATCATCGAAACCGAGGGGGACCGCATCTGCGCCGTGCACCCCCACCCGAGCGACCCGGACCCCTCCCCGCTCAACGGGAATATGGCCGCGGGGCTCGGCGGGCAAAGCCGGGTGCGACGCCCGGCGGTGCGCCGCGGATGGCTGACGGGCGACGGCACGCCACGGGGCCGTGACAATTACGTGGAAATGGACTGGGACGCGGTGCTCGACCTCATCGCGGGGGAGTTGACCCGGGTGCGCCGCGACCACGGCAACGGTGCCATCTTCGCAGGATCCTACGGGTGGGCGAGCGCCGGGCGTTTTCACCACGCGCAAAGCCAGCTCAAACGGTTCCTTAACAGTTTCGGCGGCTTCGTGCGGTCCGAGGGCAACTACAGCTACAACGCCGCCCTTGTGGCCATGCCCCATATCGTGGGCGACAGCTTTCGCACCCACGTGCGCACCGCCACGCGCTGGTCGGTGGTGGCCCAGCATACCGACCTCGTGGTGGCGTTCGGCGGACTGCCAAGCCGCAACGGGCAGATCTGCGACGGCGGTAATTCGCGCCATCGCTTGGGCGCGGCCATGGCCACTTGCGCCGCCCAAGGCGTCCGCTTTGTGAACCTGAGCCCCCTGCGCGGCGACATCGACGCAGACCTAGGTGGCGAGTGGCTGCCGCCCCGCCCGGGCACGGATACTGCGGTGATGATGGGCTTGGCGCACACGCTTTTGGCCGAGGGGTTGCATGACCGGGCGTTCCTTGACCGCTACACCCAAGGCTTTGACCGGGTGGCGGCCTATCTGACAGGGGCGGCCGACGGCGTGGTGCGCGATGCAACCTGGGCCGCGGGCATATCCGGGATCGAGGCTGCACGGCTGCGGGCCCTGGCGCGCGAAATGGCCGGCGGGCGCACTATGGTGACCTGCGCAGCAGGTTTGCAACGGGGTGACTGGGGGGAACAGCCGCTCTGGATGGTGGTCACGCTTGCCGCGATGCTGGGGCAGATTGGGCTGCCTGGGGGCGGCTACACCATCGGTTACGCCGTCAACGGCCACGTGGGCTGCACCAACCGCCCCTACCGTTACGCCGCGCTGCCGCAGTTGGATAACCCTGTCGAGGACTTCATCCCCGTGGCGATGGTGGCAGACATGATGCTCCACCCCGGGGCCGCTTACCGCTATGATGGCGAAGGCCGGGTGCTGCCCCAGGCGCGGCTGGTCTGGTGGGCGGGGGGTAACCCGTTCCACCACCACCAGGACCTTAACCGGCTGCATCGGGCCTTTCAGACACCCGAGACCATCATCGTCAACGAAATCGGTTGGACTGCCACGGCCCGCCACGCTGATATTGTGCTACCTGTCGCCGCCGCGGCAGAGCGCACAGATTTCGGCGGCGGGCAGACTGACAATATCTTGGTGCCGATGCCTCGCGCCGTATCGCCCCCGGCGGAGGCGCGCGTGGAGTACGACATCTATACAGCCCTAGCTGCGCGCCTGGGCGTGACTGACACCTTTACCGAAGGTCGCGACGTCGACGGCTGGCTGCGCCACCTTTGGGCGCGCAACCGCGACGAAGCCGCGCGTTGGGGCATGGTGCTGCCGGACTGGGATACCTTCATCGCCGGCGACTCGGTGGAGCTGCCCGATCCCACGCCGAACCAGGTCTTTCTTGCCGATTTCCGCGCGGACCCTGCGGCCAACCCACGTCCCACCCCGTCGGGCCGGATCGAGCTTTTCTCGCACCGGGTGGCGGGGTTTGGCCTGGTGGAGTGCCCCGGCCATGCGACCTACACGGCGCCCCGGGACCGCACCGCCGGACGCTTTCCCCTTGCGTTGCTTTCCGGCCAGCCTGCGACGCGGCTTCACAGCCAGTTTGATGCCGGAGCGACGAGCATGGCCGGGAAGGTCGCGGGGCGAGAGCCGGTGTTGATCCATCCCGATGATGCCGCCGACCGGGGCATCGCAGACGGGCATGTGGTGGAGCTTTGGAATGACCGGGGTCGGTGCCTGGCTGGGGCGCAAGTCACGGACGGGGTGTCGCGCGGGTGCGTTTTTCTGTGGACCGGCGCCTGGTACGACCCGGACCCCGAGGCACCCGGTGCCCGCGATCGCCACGGCAACCCAAACGTGCTTACCCACGACCTTCGCACATCGGAGTGGAGCCAAAGCCCCGCGTCCCATTCTGCTATGGTTGATGTCGCTCCGGTTTTTGGCGACCCGGGGCCAGTGCAGGCTCACAGGCCCCCGGTTTTTGAAAAAACCTAGGAGCCGCCGGTGCCGTCTAGGTCTGCCCGGCGCACATCAACGCGCCCGGTGTTGTCGGGCACCGCGCCCGACCGCAAAGCCGCGCGCCCGATCATATGGGCGCCAATTGGCGCTGTTAGAAGCAGGAAGAAGACAATCAGAACGCAGCGGATCACCACGTTCGGATCCGCGAAATGCACCGCCACGGCAGCCACAATCAGTCCTGACCCAAGGGTGCCGACCTTGGTGGCCGCGTGCATACGGATAAAGACGTCGGGCAGCCGGTAAATCCCAACCCCGGCAAAAACCGATAGGGCCCCGCCGATCAGTATCATGATCGCGGCGATGGCAGCGCTCATGGGGTGTCCTTTTTGGTATCGGAATGGGGAGGTGTGCTGGACTGCGTTGTGCGCCGCGCGATATGACGTTCCGCGAACCGGGCCAGGGCCACCGTTGCCAGAAAGCCCACAAGCGCAAGCACGAGTGCCACGTCAAGAAACGCCGCATCGCCGGAGCTAATCGCTGCCAGACCACAGAAGGCCACAATTGCCACCGTCATCATATCAAGTGCGACCACCCGATCTGGCAGGCTGGGCCCCCGAGCCAGGCGATAAAGCGCGAACCCCACCGCCGCAAAGACCATGCCGAAGCCGATGGCGACGGCCAATTCTAAGAAATCGCTGGTCATGCCCGTTCCTCCACCGCGTCGATGACCCAGCGCTCCATCCCGTCTTTGAGCGCTTTGCAAACTGCCGCGGGATCGTCGGCAAACATGGCATGGATGGTCAGCGTTTTCCGGTCTTCGCTTACATCAATGCACAGGGTGCCGGGGGTCAGGGATATTAGATTGGTGACCAAAAGGATGCCCGCGTCGGTTTTCACGTCAAGGGGCATATCGATGATGGCTGGTCGTGCGCGTAGGCGCGGCGTGACAATGTCCCAAAGCACCTGTCCTGACGACACCACCAGTTCATAATGGAACATCACCAACAGTTTGGTCCAGTACCAAACCCGCTTGAAATAGCTCGACCGAACACCGGTAAGCGGTTGTAAAAGCCACAGCACGCCGTAGCCGACGGCAAACCCCGATGTGGTGGTAAGCCATGTAAACCCCCCGAACAGGATCGCCCAGGCGGCGGCAAGGAAGAGATTGGCAGCAAATGTGGTCATGCGGCGCCCTGTCCCAGCACGGCAGTGACATATTCGCCCGGGTCAAGAAGCTGCCCCGCGGCATCGGTGGCAAAGGTAACAAACGGTTCAGGGAAAAAACCGATCACCAGCGTAATTGCGGCAAGCCCCGCTACCGGCCAAAGAAGTGCCCGTCGCCGGTCACCGTCGAGCGCCGAGAGGCGCGGCTCCAAACCTTCGGGGTGAGCCTTCCAATAGGCTTCGGCCCAGATTTTGGTCATCGAGTAGATGGTCAGAAGCCCAACCACCAGCGCCACGGCAGCGATAATCCAGGCGCTGTCCTCAAGGGCTGCGGCCACCAGTACGTACTGGGCCCAAAACCCCGAAAGGGGCGGGAACCCGGCCAGGGAAAACGCCGGTATTAGGAAAAGCACCGCCAATAGCGGCGCGGATTTGTAGAAGCCCCCGATGCGCCCCAGGTCGGTGGAGCCCGCCGTCCGCTCCATGACGCCTGCGATCAAAAAGAGGTTCGCTTTCACCACGATGTGGTGGACCAGGTAAAAGACCGCGCCCGCCAGGGCCAGGGGCGTCATCAGCGCAAGCCCCATGATCATATATCCGATCTGGCTGACGATATGGAACGACAGGATCTTGCGCACGTCGTTTTGCGCCGCGGCCCCCAGCACGCCCGTGATCATCGTCAGCGCCGCGACCCATAAAAGGATCGTGTGGGTGAAGTCCATGTCGCCGTTGAAGACCAGGGTGAACATGCGGATCAGCGCGTAGACCCCGACCTTGGTCAGAAGCCCCGCAAAAACCGCCGAGACCGAAAAGGCGGGCGTGTGGTAGGACGCAGGCAGCCAGAAGAAGAGTGGGAAAAGAGCCGCCTTCACCCCGAAAGCCACCATGAACATCATCGCGACCACGGTCACGAGCCCCTGATTTTCCACCGTGGGCAGCGTGCGCGCGAGGTCCGCCATGTTCAGCGTGCCGGTCATGCCGTAAAGCAGCCCCACCCCCGACAAGAAAAGGATCGTCGAAATGAGGTTGAGCGTGACGTATTTCACGCCCCCGTCTATCTGCGCTTTCTTGCCGCCCAGGACCAAAAGCCCGAAGGACGAAATTAGCATGACCTCGAACCAGACGTAGAGGTTAAAAAGATCGCCTGTCACAAAGGCGCCCGTAACCCCGCCGATCAGCACATTAAAAAGAGCGTGGTAACCCAGGTATTCCTTACGCGCGTCGATGTCGCCCAGGGCGTAGATCGCTACCGCAAGGGCGGTGATGGCGGTGATGACAACCATGACAGCGCTCAGCCGGTCGGCCACAAGCGTAATGCCGAAGGGGGCCGCCCAGCCGCCCATTTGCCCCACAACGATGTCGTCTTGTACCACGCGCACCAAAAGCGCGACCGATGCCGCCAGGAAAAGCGTATTGCCCAGCACGCTGATGCGGCGGCCAAGGGGGCTTTGCCGGGTCAGAAAGGCCGCCACCGCCGTTAAAAAGGGCAGCACCAGGGGGAGCGTCAAAAGCCAACTCACCCGGCGGTGTCCTCGCGCGGTTCGGCCACGCGCATGGCGTCCGAATCCAGGGTGCCGAGCGTGGTGTAGACCCGAAACATCAGGATCAGCGCGAAGGCAAAAAGCCCGAACCCGATCACAATGGCGGTCAGCACCAGGGCCTGGGGCAGGGCGTTTGCCACCAGATCTGGCGGGGCCTCGGCGCCTTCGGGGATCAGGGGTGGGCGCCCGGGTGTCAGCCGCCCGGCCGTGAAGATGGTCATGTTGGCCGCGTTAGAAATCAGCACCAGTCCAAAGATAAACCGCAGCACATGCCGCGACAGCATCAGGTAGACCGCCGAGGCCACCAGAACGCCAATGGTGATCGCCAGCAGCGCTTCCATTAGATTTCCTCTTCCATGGCGAAGACGAGGCTCAGGATCGACCCGAAGACGACCATGTAGACGCCAATGTCAAAGATCAGCACCGTCGAAAGCGGCAGCCCCTTGTCGTCGCCGCTTGCGCCGATGAAAAGCCACTGCCCGGTAAAGAGTGCGTCGCCGAAAGCCCCCGCCGCGATGCCCGCCAAAAGCGAGATTCCCAGGCCCGCCATAGCGATGTTCTGGGGCAGCACCCGCAGGGCGGCGCGGGCGTCGGCGATCCCGCAGGCCAGGGCATAAAGCACAAAGCCCGTGGACCCGATCAGCCCACCAATGAAGCCGCCGCCGGGCTCATTATGGCCACGCAGCAGCATGAAGAGCGAAAACAGCAGCAAAAGACCGGCCAGATACCGCGTGCCCGCGCGCAGGATGATCGAATTCATGGCTCGTCCTTTGGCGCAGTGGTGCGCAAGAGCGCGTAGGCAGAGAGCGCGGCGATCACCACCACGGCGATCTCGCCGAAGGTATCGAGCGCGCGGAAATCCACCAGGATGACGTTGACGATGTTGCGCCCGAAGGCCTCGGGCCAACTGGCGACCTCGAAGTAGTCTGAAAGCCGCCGGTCAAGGGGCGCTTCCACGACCGCCAAAAGCGTGAGCGTGACAGCGGTGCCGATGGCCACCGCCAGGGCTGCGTCCCAGGGGCGGAAACCGCCGAACGCGGGCCCCTTGAGGCTCGGCAGGCGCAAAAGAGCCACTGCAACCAGAACCACCACCAGGGTTTCCACCAGAAGCTGGGTGATAGCCACGTCTGGCGCGCCAAACACGATGAAGATGATGGCGACGCCGATCCCCACCACCCCCAGCGCGGCCATCGCCGTGATCCGGCTGTCGGTGACCGTGGTCAAAAGCGATCCGGCTACGATCAGCAGAACCAGCACCACGTTTTGGGCGGTTACATCACTAAGGTCCGGCAGACCGGGCAAGGCCCCTCGAAGGGCGATGGTTCCGCCGACCGCCAGCAAAACCGTAAGAAAGGTGGCAAAGATGTAGGTGCGCAACACGCCCGGTTGGATCATTCGGGTTTGCCAGGCGGCAAAGGCCTTAAATCCAGCCAGAAACTGGTCCCAGCCCCGGTCAAAATTTGGCGCCGCGGCATCCGCGCGGGCCAGCAGGTTGCGCAATCGCTTATGGGTGGCGTAGAAAATAAGCCCAAGCCCCACCGTGACGATGGACAAAATAAGTGGCAGGTTCACCCCGGCCCAGAGCTTTAGTTCCTTGGCGTCCTCTGTCGAGCCCAAAAGGGAAGCGACCGTGGGGTCCACCAGCGCGCCCTGCAAAAGCTCCGGGTAGAGCCCAAAAAGTCCGCCCATGACAGCCAAGATCACCGGACCGATAAGCATGGGCCAAGGAGCCTCCGTCGGGGTGCGCGGGGTGACGCCGCCCGCCGGACGCCAGAACGGGCGAAAAGCGACCACCCCCGCCACCGCCAGCATCAGCGCGTTGGCCAACACTAGGCACGCTGCCACAATCAGCGGTTCGGACCCTACAGCCAATGCGCCAGCGTATTTCAGTTCCTTGCCGATAAAGCCTAGGAATGGCGGGAAACCGGCCATGGAGAGCGCGGCCAGACCCGCAGCCGCGGCAGTCACAGGCATGGCACGGGCCAGACCGCCGAGGATTTCCGCCTCCCGTGTGCCGGTGCCGTAGTCGATGCAGCCGACCACTAGGAAAAGCCCCGCCTTATAAAGCGAGTGTACGATCAGGAAAGTCGCAAATGCTGTCATCGCGTACCCGGACGCCTGCCCGAGAAAGAGCGTCAGCGTCCCCAGCGCCATGAGCGTCGTATAGGCCAGCGCCTGTTTTAGGTCGTTCTGGCGAAGCGCCAAGACACTGGCGAAGACCGCCGTGAAGGCCCCGGCTATCGTCAGCGTCCAAAGCCACACATCCGTGCCCGAAAGCCCGGGATGCAGCCGCGCCATCAGGTAGACGCCCGCCTTCACCATGGTGGCAGAATGCAAAAACGCCGACACTGGCGTCGGCGCGGCCATGGCGTTCGGCAGCCAAAAATGGAACGGGAATTGGGCCGATTTGGTGAATGTCCCTGCCAACACCAGGATCAATATAGGCAGGTAAAGCGCGTGGGCCTTCAGCGCGTCGCCCTGGGTGACGATCTCGGACAGCTCAAACGTGCCCGCGACCGCGCCCAAAAGAATAAAGCCTGCCAAAAGCGCCAGTGCACCGGCCCCGGTGACAAATAGCGCCTGCAGCGCGGATCGGCGGCCCTTTGTCGTCTCGTGTCCAAACCCGATCAAAAGGTAGGAGGTAATTGTCGTCAGTTCCCAAAATACAAAAAGCGCGATCAGGTTGTCGGCGAGCACAAGCCCGAGCATCGCCAGCATGAAACCGGTCAGGAACAGCGCAAACCGCGCGAACTGCGGATGCCCAGCCAGGTAAGTATTAGAGTACAGGAATACGAGCGTGCCAATCCCGCTAATCAAAAGCGCAAATGTCAGGCTCAGCCCGTCCACATAAAACGATAGGGCAATAGACAGGGAGGGTACCCATTCCCACACGAAGCGGATAGGGTCGCCCACGGCCACCGTGGGCACCGCGGTCATGAAGGCGCCGAAAAGCGCTAAGGCCAGGGCCACGGGCAACAGCCCGATCAGGCCATTGCCCCGGGGGGCATCTGCGACGGGTGCGGCGCTCATGGGGAAGAGACTGGTGCAGGGCCGCGACCGGCTCTCTTATGCCAGATTGTGTGCGTCATGCGCCCCCTCATTCCACTGCTATGGAGTTGGGGTCGGCGTGGGCGGTTTCAATTATTAAGGCTCGCCGACCTGCGCACCTGCGGCACTATTGACCAATGGGTGACGAGAATGGCTTTCACAAGAGTGCGTTAGCACAGTCGCCTAAAACCACCCGAGATTGAGCAACACGGTGACTTCAGCATGTTTTTGGTAACTCAAGCGAAATGGTGGAGCCTAGGGGGATCGAACCCCTGACCTCTTCGCTGCCAGCGAAGCGCTCTCCCAGCTGAGCTAAGGCCCCGAGTGGTCGATCGGATACGCTAGGACCCGGTCCGGTGCAAGGTGAATCGTCAGAACGTGGCGATCAGTTCTCTTCGTCGTCCGCGGCAACATCGGCAATTTCGTCGAGCGAAACGTCCCCATCGTCGTCGTCTTCGTCCAGCACATCATCGCCCAGATCAACGTCGACATCGTCGTTGTCATTTTCGTCGAGCACGTCGATGTCTTCTTGGTCCTCGGCCGCCGTTGCTTTTTTGAGAGCGGATTTGTCTTCTTTGTCGGCCATCGACGTCTTGGATTTTTCATTGGTGAAAAACGAAAGATCGTATTCTTTGCCGGTGTAGGGGCTGACAATCGGTTCTTTGTTGAGGTCGTAGAACCGCTTGCCCGTTTCGGGGCACAGGCGCTTAACGCCCCATTCGTCCTTGGGCATGGGTGTCCTCCGGATGGCTGAGTTGGCGCCGGGTGCCACAGCGGCTGGCGCTTGTCAAATGGCAAACCCGGCTTGCGGCGCAGGCGGGGCCCGGGCACATATCACCCATGGAGAATGTGATCGAAATCGGTGATCCGCCAATTGCCGTGGCCGTGGTCCGCAGCACCCGGGCGCGGCGCTTTTCCTTGCGGGTACCAGCGCCCGGACAGGGGCCGCGCCTGACAGTGCCCGCGCGGGCGCCGATGGATCAAGCGCTCGCATTCCTACGTGGGCAGGAGCCCTGGTTGCGGCGGAATATGGCCCAGCGGCCCGCAGTGATCGTGCCGGACGTCGGCGCCACGGTGCCCGTGGACGGCACCCAACGGCGCATTGTGGCGCTTATCGGTCGGTCCGTGCGCCTGGGTGAAGACACTCTTGCTGTGCCGGCGACTGCGCCGCAAGTTCCTGCGCGGGTGCGCGCATTTCTTAAAACCCACGCCCGTGACCGCCTGGTGCCAGCCTCGGCGCGATATGCCACGCAGATCGGGCGCCCCCTGGGCCGGGTTACTCTCCGTGACACCAGGTCCCGATGGGGTAGTTGCACATCTGACGGCAATCTAATGTACAGTTGGCGGCTCGCGATGGCGCCCAGGTCTGTGCAGGAGTATGTGGCCGCTCACGAGGTCTGCCACCTGGCTGAAATGAACCATGGACCCGGCTTTTGGGCTTTGGTGGCAGAACTTTTCCCGGAATGGCGGCGCGAACGAGACTGGTTGCGCGTTAACGGCGCGGCCCTTCATCGCTATCAATTCTAGCCTAGGTTACCTCTCCTGAACCAATGGCATCCGTCAGCGGGCCCCAGGGTAGGTCGTTAGCCTCGCCCCTGCGCGATCTTGTCACAAGCCTTTTATAGAAACCCAATCGCCCGTTGCCGCGTAGAGGACCCGCGCCACGTTACCGTTAACTGCCCGATGGATGGGGCCGGGTAAAGCCTCTGCTCACTTCGCAACGAAGGAGACCTTCTATGGTCTGCATCCCCACGATCCCCGCCGCCGCCCTGCCCAAGTTCGTTGCCGCCTCGATCGTTTCTGGCTTTTTGGCAGCCCCTGCGCTGGCGCAGGGGAACGGCACCTGCGGGCCGCGGGACGAATTTGTCCAGCAACTGGAAAACCGCTTTATGGAGACGTCGAAAGGTGTCGGCCTGGCGTCGGCGGATCAGGTTGTGGAATTCTGGTCGTCCGAGGAAAACGGCACCTTTTCGATCTTGATCACTTATCCTAACGGGGTGTCGTGCATGATGGCGTCGGGGCAAAACTGGACCGACCTCCCCGGGGAGCCGGTGTCGGGTCCTCAGCTCTGAGGGCTCACTCAACCGTCCTTTTATCTCCGCGCTCGGTTCCGGTAGGGCCAGCGCGCAAGCAAAAAAGAAGTCCCCATGAAAATCTACGGTCTGAAAAGCTGCGATACCTGCCGCAAAGCCCGTAAGGCCCTACCGCAGGCAGCTTATGTGGACGTGCGCGACGACGGGCTGAGCGACGATGATCTGGCTCGTTTCCACGGCACATTCGGTGACGCGATCCTCAACACTCGGTCAACAACATGGCGCGGCCTTTCGGACGCCGAACGGGCCAAGGCGCCGCTTACGCTTTTGGCGGCGCACCCCACGCTGATGAAACGTCCGGTGATTGACACGGGCGACGCGCTCTACCTTGGTTGGACCAAGGACGTGCAAGCCAAGCTTGGCCTGTGATGACTGCGTCCCGCCAAAGGGACGCCTAAGTCGGCGCCCCAGCGGATGCGGTTTAGGCGGAGTCAGGCGTGACTAGGCACCGGCTCAGGCCGCAATCCAGTCAGCACACGATCCAGGCTGAGCGGTCCTGCGCCTTTTACGATCAGCACCGCAAAGAGCATCAACCACAAAAGCCGCTGATCCAGAATAACCCCGTTTGATGGCCCATCGAACCACGCATCAAGCGCAATGCCGTGGCCCACGACGTCTACGTAGCTTTGTACAACGACAAAAATCACCATGCCGATGGCCGCAATGCGCGTGAAGAGCCCCGCCACGATGAGCGCCGGCAACACAAATTCGCCCACCGTCCCCGCCAAAACCACAAGGTAAGCGCCCGTGCCGAACTGGCTGACGTCGTATCCCACCGCCTCCATTTGTTTGGGAAAGATCTGCACATAGGCATTCATCGTGGGGTTCAGCATTCCGCTGATCCCGTTGACCTTGGTCAGGGCGCTGTTCCAGAAATACTGGAGCAGTACCGCCGCGAAGGCAAAGCGGGCCAGCGTGGGCAAAAACCACCCGTCTAGGGCGCGTCCCAGGCTGCCCAAGGTTGCGTCGTGCAGGCTGCGAATGGTGTCCATGAGTTTCCCCCTCAGGTTCGAACGGCAGTGATCAGGTTATGGGTAAGCGCAAGGCCCAGCGCCGCGCCCATGTCAAAGCGCGCGTCGTGCTCTGTGGCGGCTTCAAGGGCGACACCCAAGGTCGCGCCTTCCGCCAGTGCGGTGAAAAAGGTGTCGGTGGCCGTGTCGATGACGGTGATCGCCACATCGTAGTCGGGCCGCGTCAAAAGCACGGTTTCTGCAGCCGCTACCGGTGGCGGGCCACCTTCTGCATTCATGCGCCAGATCTGGGCAACCGGCCAAGGGCTGCGTAGCACAGCGCGTGCGGGCGCCAGGCGCAGCCGTGCATCCACGAGCGTCTCAGGCGCGATGCGCCCCAGGGCGTCTGCGTCGATCGGGTGGCTGTCGGCGCCGTGGTAGACCTCGCGCCGGGCCTGTTCGAGCGCGGCCACATCGCCCAAGTAAGGCACGTGGGACAGGGGCTCAAACCCCCGCAAGAAGTCCGGAAATTCGGCTCCGTAGAGCATGAGCAGCGGGGACGTGGGCGGGTGTGCGGCCACAAACAACCGCGACAGGTTGCGGAAATTTTCTGCGCCGATCAGCGCCTCAATCACGGGGAAGGCTTCCGCAAGGGCGTCCATCAAGCTGACGATGACGTTGTTACGGTAGACATTGAACCGCTTGCCCGCGGGGCCTCCGTCCGGTCCGATCACGCCATCGGGTACCGGGGCCCGGGCATCAAGGACAGCCTGGGCAAATGCCGTCTGCCCGGTCATGCGACCGCTGCTGCCCTGGCAAGTACGCGATCCGCTTGGGCGGCCTCGGCGGCAAGCACGTCCCAGGAAGGGATGTCGCTGTCCCATTCGATGAGCGTGGGGCGCGCCCCGCCGCGCGCCACGGTGTGGGCATAGAGGTCCCAAACCGGGTCCACCACGGGCTTTGCGTGGCTGTCGATCAAAAGCGGCGCGCCTGCGTCGTCGGTGTCGTCGTCGTGGCCGCCGAGGTGAAGTTCCCCGACCAGGTGCAGCGGAAACGCGTCGATGTAGCCTTCGGGCGAATAGCCCTGGTTGGTGGCCGACACAAAGACGTTGTTGACGTCCAAAAGCAGGCCGCAGCCTGACCGGGTAGCCACCTCGGTCAGAAATTCGATTTCGCTGCGGTCCGACTGGGCGAACGCCACGTAGGTGGATGGGTTTTCTAGGAGCATCTGGCGCCCCACGGTATCCTGCACTTGGTCGATGTGTTCGACAACCTTATCGACGGTGGCCTGGGTATAGGGCAGGGGCAAAAGGTCGTTGAGGTAGTGGGTGTCGTGGGTGGACCATGCCAAGTGCTCGGAAAAAAGACCGGGCTCCAGCCAAGACACGAGGTGTTTGAGCCGCGCCAAATGGTCGATGTCCAAAGGCCCCTCAGCCCCGATAGACAGCCCAACCCCGTGGCAGGAGATCGGGAATTTCTCCCGCAGGTGGCGCAGCTGCGCCAGCGGGCGCCCGCCGGCCCCCATGTAGTTTTCCGCGTGTATCTCGAGCCAGCCAATGGCCGCGGGGTCCGCTAGGATCCCGTCGAGGTGTTGCGCCTTATAGCCGACGCCAGCCCGGGGCGGGACGGCTTTGGGGCGGGGAAGACCTTGGTCTAGCATGGGGCGCATTCCTCACGAGGTGGTTCGGGTATTTGGTTGGCTGGGCGGCGCCCCTTGGGGCGCCGGCCAATTGCGATATGCGGTTCGCGCCGGTTTAGCCCGCGCAAGCCAGGAAGACTGGCACTCCAGCATCGCTGGGCAGCCAGTAGCCGCGCGTTATGCCGGAAGGTCACGCTCCATCGGCTCTAGCGAGCCATTGCGTTCAGTGCCGTCGGCCATGGCCGGCAGGTCAATCGTGGTGCAGGTGCCTGCGTCCACAAGCGTCCAGGCATTGCCCTGGTAATCGACGGTCGAGGTGCCCGCGCAGGTGGTGCCGGGGCCTGCAGCGCAGCCGTTTTGACCGGCCAGCGAAATGCCGTAGCATTTTTCTTTCGACTGCGCTTCGGCGGCGTTGGTGTGGCCGATCACGGCGGCGGCGACAGCGGACGCAACCGCCAGTGTTTTCATCGGTTTGGACATAGGTTCCCTCCTTGCGGGTTCAGAATAACTCTCGCCTTTCCGGCGATGGCACGGTGTTAGTGCACTTGCAGCGTAACAAGCTACTCACAGTGCTGTGTGTCACGCTGTGGTCAAAGACTGTAACAAACCCCAGCCCTGAGGCGCATAAGCCGCACAACCTGCAATCGAGGGTAGAAAACACGCCGAAGGAGGGGCAAGGAAGCTTCCTATTGAAGCTTCTTCGCCGCCGGTGGCGTCTGGGCCCGGGGTTGGCTTGGGTTAGATGCCGTCGCCCACGAAGGCCTTTTCGACCACAAATTCGGCCGGTTGGCTGTTGGCGCCTTCCTTAAGCCCTGCTGCCTCAAGAATCTCCGAGAGATCTTCGTTTAGCGCCAGCGACCCGCAGATCATCGCGCGGTCCGTGGCCGGGTCGAGCGGCGGCAGATCGAAGGCCGCCTGAATATTTCCCGACTTCAGGTTGTCGGTGATGCGGCCCATCCTGGCGCTTTCTTCGCGCGTGGTGGTGGGGAAGTATTTCAGCTTGGCGCGCACTTCGTCGCCCACCAAGGGGTCGTCGGGTAGCGCCTCTACCAGGGCGCGCCCATAGGCCAATTCCGCCACTTCCCGGCAGGTGTGGCACAAGATGACCTCATCGTAGCGGGCGTAGAGGTCTGGATCGCGGATCAGGCTGGCGAAGGGCGCAATGCCCGTCCCGGTCGCAAAAAAGTACATGCGTTTGCCCGGCAAAAGCGCGTCGAGCACCAGCGTGCCTACGGGTTTGGGGCGCACGATCACCGGGTCACCCGCCGCCACGTGTTGCAGCCGCGACGTCAGCGGACCGTCCGGCACCTTGATCGAATAGAACTCCAACTCGTCATCCCAGGCGGGGGAGGCGATGGAATAGGCCCGCAGAAGCGGCTTTTGCTTGCCCGTCTTCGGGTCCGGGTCCCCCATGAGCCCAATCATCACAAATTCACCGGACCGGAAGCGCAGGCTTTTCGGGCGCGTGGCACGGAACGAAAACAATCGTTCCGTGTAGTGGGTAACTTTGGTGACCTCTTGGGCGTCGGGCAGCACCGGCATGGCTTTGGTCTCGGCGATGGGGTTTTCGATGGTCATGGGGTAGTGGTCCTTTGCCGGTGGGTCAATCGGCCCGCCGGTCGCGGGCGCACCCCGGCGGTTCGGGGTCAGTTTCAATATTGGGCGGTGATCAGGGTGCCTGGGCGCCCAGGCCCGGGGGCCCGCACGCGCGCGGTGCCGGGTTTGGTGTCATCCATAATTGACAGTGGGCCCCGATGCAATCATACCGACGCGCGCAGGCGCGCCTGGTAGTCGTGGGCCCGCCAGTTGGCCCGGGCGCGCCACTGGTCTTCGGGTTGGCGCGCGGCCAGGTCGGCGTCGATCTCCACCTCGTCAAACCCGCAGCGTCGGGCCTGGGCATACTGGTCAGCCAAAACGTGGCCTTGGGCGCGCAGGCGGCCCTCATAGCCCATCAGGCGCAAGGACCGCGCGATGGTAAAGCCGCGCCCGTCGGCAAAGGACGGAAACGTCACGCGGATGGCCGTGGCGCTCAGGTAGGGGCGCAGGTCCTCGGCGGCGACGGTGTTAGGCAGGTCAAGCCCCGCGCCTGCGGCCACCACGGCCTCAGGGCGCGCAGCTGGGTCTTCGGCGTCCGGGTCAAAGGCAACCCAGGGGGCGTTGAACCCGTCGTCTTCAAAGCCCGCGTCAGTGACGATCACAGCCATGGCACGGTTCCTTTCTGGCGCGATCGCAGCTCGGTCATTCGGCGGCGATCTTGCTTGCAGTTTCGGGATAGAGCGCGGCCTTGAAGGGGTCGGGCCCCAGGCGCCGGTAGGCGTCAAGGAAGCTCTCCGATGTGTTCTCGCGGATATCCAAATAGGCGCCGACCAGCCGCTCG
>JBCCMR010000012.1:0-19622 GCA_039026255.1 Pseudomonadota bacterium | reverse complement strand
GACCGCTTCGTGGGCATCGACAACGTGAAGCTGGGGTAGACTATGGCACTTCCGAGTTACGCATCCCCGCTGCAACGGGCCTGGTATTACGGTTTCCGCACGATCTGCGCCTTGATCTTCCTTTTTCTGATCGTGCCGATCCTGGTGATTTTGCCCCTGAGCTTTAACGCCCAGGATTTCTTCACCTTCACGCCCGAGATGCTTGCGCTCGACCCGGCGGGGTATTCGCTTAAGCACTATGAGGATTTCTTCACCAATTCGGACTGGCAGGCGGCCATGTGGAATTCCGCCAAGATTGCCCCTGTTGCCACACTTCTGGCGGTGGTGTTCGGCACGCTTGCGGCCATCGGGCTGAGCCAGCCGCACGTGCCCTTTCGGCGCAGCATCATGGCGATCATGATTTCGCCGATGATTGTGCCGCTGATCATTTCCGCGGCGGGAATGTATTTCTTTTACTCCCGGATCGGGTTGCAGGGTACCTACACCGGCGTGGTGCTGGCCCACGCTGCGCTGGGCATTCCGTTTGTGATTATCACGGTGACCGCAACCCTTGTGGGGTTCGACCACAGCCTGACCCGTGCGGCAGCCAATATGGGAGCGGACCCAGTCACGACGTTTTTCCGTATCCAGATGCCGCTGATCCTGCCCGGCGTCATCTCAGGCGGGCTTTTTGCGTTTATTACGTCGTTTGACGAGGTTGTGGTGGTGCTGTTTGTCGGCTCTGCGGCCCAAAAAACGCTGCCTTGGCAGATGTTTACCGGTTTAAGGGAGCAAATTAGCCCGACCATTCTTGCGGTGGCCACGATCCTTGTGACGCTGTCGATTGTTCTGCTGACTGTGGTAGAGCTCTTGCGTCGGCGGTCGGAACGGCTTCGGGGGATGAGCCCCGGCTAATATCAGGCGCTGAACGTGCTTCCGCGGCGGAAAATCGTATCGTCGGTAAGGATGCGCACATTGCTGCGGACTGGACGAAGGCCGCGGTCGATCATTATCTGACGGATCATATGGCCGACCATCTGCCGGATGCGCAGCTGGTATCGGGCGGCTGGAAAAACCTCGGCCAAAGGGTGTCCAATTGCCTCCACCGGGGGGCGACGAAGGCGGCAGGCGGTCACCATGATCAACACCTGCGGCGGTTCCTGAAGCCAATGCCAGATATCGGTTGCGATCTGAGTTTCGGCGATGTCTTTGAAACGGTCGGGTCGATAGGTGAGCATGGGCTTTCCTTTGAAGCAGGCGTTGCGGTCGCGGTCCACTCTAGGATCGGTGTTTTAATGGCTGGTTAATGACGACGCGTCTTCCTTGACGCTTCCGGGAAGACGCGTCGCCAGAGACGCGTCGTAAAAGCCGCGTCTTCGCCGCCACCATCCCCGTTGCAGCCGCGTCCACGAATGGCTAAGCGGACGCTATGAGCAAGATCGGAATCATGATTTGCGGCCACGGCAGCCGCGCAAAATCCGCCGAAGAGGAGTTCGCGCTGTTGGCCAAAGGCCTGCGCGCCCGCTTCCCCAAAACCCCCGTAGAATACGGTTTTCTGGAATACTCCGCTCCAAATATCCACATGGGACTAGATGCTCTTCTCGACGCAGGCGTTGACCACATCGTTGCAGTGCCCGGTATGTTATTCGCCGCAACGCACGCCAAGAACGATATTCCCTCGGTGCTCACCACCTACGCCGATAAAAACCCGGGTATTCGGGTGAGCTACGGGCGCGAACTGGGCCTTCACCCGCAGATGATTGCGGCCTTCGAGGCCCGTATCCTCGGGGCGCTCGGGGTCGATCATGTGCACGAAGGCGACCTCTACGACACAATGCTGGTGGTTGTGGGGCGCGGCACATCCGATACGCTGGCCAACGCCGAGGCCGCGCGCCTGACCCGGATCGTAACCGAAAACCTGGGCTTCGGATGGTCCGAAACAGTCTACTCGGGCGTGACCTTTCCCTCGGTCGGCCGCGGGCTCGAGATGGCGCTAAGGCTGGGCTTCAAGCGGGTGGTTGTGGCGCCCTACTTTCTTTTCACCGGACGGCTGATCGACCGAATATACGCCTATGTGGACCGGGTGCAGGCGGCCAACCCGGGTGTCACGCTCCTGAAAGCCCACTACTTGGCCGACCAGGACCATGTGATCGACACGTTCATCGCGCGCATCGAAGAGGCGCGCGCGGGCACCATCGGCGGTGCAAGCGATCTGATGTCTGATTTCCAGGCGCGTCTGGCACGCGGCGAGGTGACAGTGCACCACCACCACGCAGAATTCCGCGATCCTTTGGATGACG
Organism: Pseudomonadota bacterium; assembly: GCA_039026255.1. Lineage (GTDB taxonomy): Bacteria > Pseudomonadota > Alphaproteobacteria > Rhodobacterales > Rhodobacteraceae > Amylibacter. The sequence continues at coordinate 17,343 of JBCCMR010000012.1, read as the reverse complement.
AGGCCGGTGGTGGACATGACCACGACCATGACCACGACCAGCACGTCCATTCCCACGGTCACACCCATACCCATGACCACCACCATGGCCATTCCCACGGGCGCTACCGCCATATCGCGCACCCGAACGGGCCTCGGACTATGATCGATGAAGGTGTCTGCTGCTGCTTCATGAGCCAGTTCCCCGATGAAGTTGTCGCCGAGGAGCGTGCGCTCCGCGAGGCTCGTGCGGAGAGCCCAAGCCATACATAAGGCCGGATCGACCGTTCCAAGGCTCAATCAAACGCCGGTCGAAAGTCTAGCCTCCGACTGTCTTAGACCATCGGGCTTTTAGCGCCCGGGCTCTGCCTGGTTTTGCTCTTCAGCAGCCTGACTTGCCGCCGCTGCGATCTGGTTTTTTTGCTCGCTCGTCAGGTCATCGGCGTCTTCGAGGCCCGGAATCGCCACCCGTACTTCGCGACGGGCAAACTCAATCCCGGCGTCTTTGAAGGCGGCGTTGATGCGGTTGAAAAGCTCCTTGCGGATCATGAATTGCTTGCCAGGTTTGGCCATAAATTTCCCGCGGATCACGATGCCCACGTCGTCGAACTCCATCACCCCCTGGGATTTGAACGGCTGCAGGAAGTCGCCGCCAAGGTCGGGGTGCTCTAACATTTCGGCGCCGATCCGCTTGAATAGCTTCTTCACGTGGTTGGGGTCTGTACCGAAAGGCACCGTAAAGCGTAGCTTCATGATTACCCAGTCGCGCGAATAGTTGGTAAGTTTTGGAATTTCGCCGTAGGGGATAGTATGCACGGGCCCGCGGTGGTGGCGTAATTGCATCGACCGGATTGAGGTTTTTTCGACCGTGCCCATGGTCCCATCGACCTCCACGTACTCGCCGGTGCGGAAGGCGTCATCCACCAGAAAGAAGATGCCCGAAACCACATCGGTCACAAGCTTCTGGGCGCCAAAGCCGATGGCCAAGCCTACGATCCCGGCACCAGCCAAAAGGGGCGTCGTATCCACGCCGATGTTTGATAGCCCCAGCAAAAGGAAAAGCACCACAATTGTGACCCGAGCGACCAAAAGCACCAGCGGCAAAACGGTTGAGAGCCGCGACCCGCCGGTGCCGCCCCCGTCACCGCCAAAATCAGCGTTGTCGGGGTCATACCCGGCCGAGGTCATCTCGGCGGCGAGCTTGCGGTTCACCCAAAGGGACACAATCTCGTAGAGCAAATACCCGACGGACATGATCAAGAGAAACTCCACCAGCCGCGCGGCAATGCGTTCCCCCACCCCAGCTGAAGCCAACCCCGTGAGAGACAGGCCCCAGATGCCAGCCACTTGTAAGATCACAATGGAAAAGATCAGCACCCGCCCAATTCGCACATAAGCCCGCTTCGTGGACTGGTATGCGCGCTCTGCCAGGGGGCCTTGGCCTTGCATCGGCGGCACTAGGTGTCGCACTAGCCCGCGCATGGCGGTGTCGATAGCGGGCGCCATACCCAAAAGCAGCATAGTCTTAAAGTGGGGCACGGATTGCAGAAATTCGAACTCTTGCTGCACCACCAGGATGTTGACGGCCCACCAAGTTCCAATGGCCAGAACAACCATCAGCCAGGGATAGACCCGAGCCATGTTTTCCTCAAACCGGGTGATTTCAGGGTCATAGCCGCGCATCATGTCCGATAGTGCTTCGCGGGACATAAATGCGACCCATGCAATGTAGAGGTGTTGCGACAGATTAAGCCAAAAGCCCAAGCGCAGTTCGCCCATCGGCATCCCAAATTGGGCGTTGAGTGTCAGGGTGAAAATTGAAAATCCAACCAGGAAGGTGAAGCCAACTGTGTGGCGATAATAGAAATCTGCCCATTCTTGGGTGGCGCGCACCAGCCGGAAACGGGGCTTTTGCGGTGATAGGAAGAACCGGTTGAATGCTGCGGCTGCACGCGGTGCCACCACAAGGGACAGGACCAACACCCGCAAAATTGATAGGGTTTCAGGCTCGGCTAGGGTGCGCAGGGCGATGATTGTCCCGGCGGCAAAGGCAAATAGCCCTAGCGCTTCGGACATAAGCCGCAGAAAGAGAAACTTCAGCGTCTTACGCAGCGGCTGGTGTTCGCCGCCCGCGGAAGCCGTGGCAAGATCAAACCGCCTGTTCAGAAGCCGCGTCACCGCCCATTCGAGGGCCAACCCTAAGGCTACACCCGCCAAAACCACCCCGAAAATCTGCAACAGCCCGCGCGCGCCGAAGGCGGACCAAATGTTTTCAAAGACTGTGGCTTGGCCGCTGGCTAAGCGGGGCAGGCGTTCCACGGCGAGGCTGATCGCGCCGACAGGCGCTGTCACCAGGGTTTCCCAGAGGTAGTTGAACGTGCTGCCGGTCGCAGCGGCCTCGACCGCGTTTTCCTGGGCCACCGCATCAAGCCGTTCGAGAAGGATGCGCCGAACTTCCCCGTCTGAAAGACGCGACACAATCTCGGCCACGTCGGCCGGGCGCAGATCCTCAGGGATCGTAGTCTCTCGCGTTTGCGTTTGGCCCCCGGTGGGAAGCGCCACCTGGGCGACCGTCGGCAAACCGACACAAACCAATGCCAAAGCCAGTACGGCGGCGATTGCGCGCAGGATCGTCATCGTTCTCTCCCCTGGGTCGTGGCGGACGCAATGTCGAATTCGCCCGACGCGACTAGAGCGCAGATCCCCCGGCGCAGTCAAACACCGATGCGTTCGAGCCCCAAGGCGTTTGGCGATCTCTTGGGGTACCCCTTGAACCGGAGCGCGCGGTTGCTATCGTTTAAAGGGTGCTGCGAAATCGCACGCTACCCTGGGCGCGCGGCCCAACCCCTGGCTGCGCTAGACCCGTCACATCCGGAGCCATCTTATGGAACGATCTATTTTTGCGTTCATTTGGAAGTTTTCGTTGCGCGAACAGATGGTGCTTTTGGCGGTGACGGTGCTGACCTTTCCGCTGCTTTACGCCACGCTCGAATTACCAAAGCGGATCATCAATGACGCCATCGGGGGCGACGCGGGGCCGCGATTTGTCTTCGGGCTTGAGTTCACTCAGATCGGCTTTCTTTTGGTGCTGTGCGGCGCGTTTTTAGTCGCAGTCTTGTCCCACGGGCTTCTGAAGATGCGGCTCAACACTATGAAAGGTGTCCTGGCAGAGCGGCTTTTGCGGCGCTTTCGCTTCCAGATGCTGGAACGGATGATGCGCTTCCCCCGCCCATATTTCCGCCGCACAAGCCAGGGGGAACTGGTGTCGATGGTCACCTCTGAGGCAGAGCCCATGGGCGGTCTGATGGGCGACGCGCTTAGCCAGCCGGTATTTCAAGCTGGGCAGATGGCGACGATCCTGTTCTTCTTGTTCGCCCAGTCGGTATGGTTTGGCCTTGCGGCGGTGGCGCTGATCCCGCTTCAGGCGTGGCTCATCCCTCGGCTTCAGCGGCAGATCAACCTCTTGAACAAAGCCCGTATTCAAGAAGTCCGCGCGTTGGCTGCAGAAATCGGTGAAAGTGCGGTTGGTGCATCGGACCTGCGCCTAAACGGCGGTCTGCGGTGGCGCGGTGCGGTTTTTGCCGACCGCTTAGGGCGTCTATTTGGTATCCGCTTCGATATTTACCAAAAGAAGTTTTTCATGAAGTTCATCAATAACTTCATAAACCAACTGACGCCGTTCTTCTTTTATTCTGTGGGGGGTGTGCTTGCGATCCAAGGGCAGATCACCGTCGGTGCCCTGGTGGCGGCTTTGGCGGCCTACAAAGATCTGTCGAGCCCTTGGAAAGAACTGCTCGCCTATTACAACCAGACCGCGGACATGAGCCTTCGCTGGGAGGTGGTGACCGAAAAGTTCGGCCCGCAGTCGGTGGTGGACGAAAGCCTCTATGCTGCCCAGACCGGGGAAATCCCCCGTCTAAAGGGCGATATCGTTTTTGACGATGTGACCGTGCGCGACGAAGACGGCCAGGTGATTTTGGAAGACATGAACCTGACCATCCCCCAGGGCGCCCGGGTCGCCGTGAAGTCTGAAAACCCGACCGCCAGCGCAGCCCTAGCGGAGCTTTTAACGCGCGAAATTGTGCCCAGCCGCGGCCGCATTACCCTAGGCGGACATGCTTTTAACGAATTGCCCCAGGACGTGATTGCCCGGCGCATCGGTTATGCCCATTCCGAGCCGCATATTTTCCAGGGAACCTTGGGTGACAACCTTTTGATGCCCTTCCGACACGAACCCCATTTGGACGGCCACCCGGAGGTGTCCGCTTGGGTAGACGAGGCCCGTCGCGGTGGAAATCCCGCAGACCCTCTCGGGGTGGATTGGGTGGACCCAGCGGTCGCCGGGTTTGATACGGTCGAAGAGGTCAAAGCTTGGTGGTTTAAGCTGGTTGAGGCCATGGGAGTGGACGAATTCATGGTGCGGCGCACCATGCGTAATGTACTGCGTCCGGGAAGCCAGGAAGGCCTTCGCCAGAGGATTGTCGACATCCGGCCCGAGGTGGCCCGGCGGCTTGAAGAAGCGGGGCTCAACGACATTGTCCATCGATATCACCCCGATAAATTCAATCCGGTTAGCCCTTTGGGCTCTAATCTGCTTTTTGCGCTCCCGGTGCGGCCCCTCGAACAGGAAACGCTGGCCAATCAGGAGAACTTTGTCCGGCTGATGCGGGAAGAGGGTGTCGACGACGAAATCCTTGGCATTGCCACCGGGGTGATCGACGGCTTGGTCAGTACCTTTGGCGCAGGTGGAACTGACCACCCGATTTTCCGCAGCTTAAACCTTTCGGAAGCGCTTTTTGAGAAGTTGGCCAAACTGTCGGCCAAGTTACGCATGTCAGGCGAGCCTTCATTGTCCGACCGCGAAATCGGTCTTTTGATGACGGTGCCTTTTGCGTTTTCCGCTGAAAAGATCGGACCGATCTTTAAGGAGGAGTTCAAAGCCAAAGTGTTGGAGGTGCGCAAGAGCTCTGGCGGGCGCATGCTGGCCCAACTCAAAGGGCTGTTCCAACCCATTCGCGAAGACACGTATCTGCCTATCAAGACCGTGCTTGGCAACGCCATATTTGGCCGTATCAGCGATATGGCAGGCGCCCGCGAAGAGGATGTGATCCAAGTGGTTGTGGACGTGATCAGCGAAGCGGGTCTGCGCGGTGAAGTGGCTGAAGCTATCTGGGGGGTTGAAACCTCTATCGGTGCTGAAAACCTCCCCTCTGTCTTTAGGGAGCGGGTGGCGTTTTCGCGCGCGGCTATCAAACGCCCTGATATCCTGGTGTTGCGCAATGCGCTCGCGAGCCATGACGCCGAAAGCCGTTCGCAGACCCGCGCGCGCCTGCGCGGACTGATGCCTGACACCACAAAGGTCTTTATCGAGAAAGAATTCTTCGACACGTCGGAGTATGACCTGACGGTCGAGATCTCGGACGGGCGTATCGATGGCGTCACCCGGGCTGCGACGGACGACGACAGCCGCACGGACCTCGCCCAAAAGCTTCAGATGATCGCCAAAGCGGACCTCTTTGCCAAGCTCGACCGGCAAAGCCAGCGGCTGTTAGCGTTCTCGGCCCAGTGGTACAAGGCCAAGGCCGGGCAGGTAATCTTCCGCGAAGGGCAGCCGCCTGATGCCGCTTATCTTTGCGTGAAGGGCGAGGCGGCGATCTACTATCCGGACCGGTCCATGCGCGCGGAGCCGATTACCCAGGTCACCGCCGGCCGGTTGGTGGGAGATCTAGCCATAATCCTTGACCGGGCGCGAGTACTTGACCTTGAAGCGCAAAGCGACTGCGTCTTCCTGCGTATCCCAGGGCCGGAACTGCGCACGGTGATCGAAAGCGACGTGCGCGTGGCCACAAGCCTTCTAGAGACGGTGGCGGGGCATCTAGTTGATGCGGGGGGCGCGGTGGCGCGGGCGTCCCAGGGCCAGTCGCGTTATGCTGGATCGGCCCCGGAGGACGGCAATGGCGGCATCGGCGACGACGCTGGCGGAGGCGCAGGGGCACCCTCCCGCCCAGAGCCCACGCGCGAGCCTGAACCACAGTAGCGCCGGCTATCCCTTTGTCCGCGGCTTGGCGCGGCGGGTGGGCGGCGCTGTGGTGGGGTCTTCGGGCCAGGGGTGTTTGGGGTAGCGGCCGCGCATGTCCTTGCGCACGTCGTGGTAGGAGCGCGCCCAGAAACCAGGGAGATCGGCGGTGGTCTGCACTGGGCGCCCAGCCGGTGATAGGAGTTCGATCAGAAGAGGCGCGCCCCCAGCTTCTGGATGCCGGGTGAGGCCGAAGAGCTCTTGCAGTTTGACGCTAATGCGCGGCGGGTCGCTGGCGTAGTCGATCAGCAGACGGGTGCCCGTGGGTGCCGTAACGGCAGCCGGAGCAATCCGGTCGAGCGTTTGCAAGGCGCCGCGATCCAGTTGCGCGCGCAGGACGGCCACCAAGTCAAGCTTTCCTAGGTCGCTGCGCGTCTCAATGCCCATGAGGTAGGGTGTGAGCCAGGGGTTGAGGTCGCGGGCCAGGGCTGCGTCCGACAGGTCCGGCAGGGTCGGTGCGACGGCCCGCGCCCGGGCGACCCGCGCTTGGAGCCGTCGTGCCGCGTCAGACCAAGGCAGCCCATCGAGCCCCATGTCCGCCACCCCTTCGGCCATGGCCTGGGCACGGGCGTCAGGGGGGGCGTCGCGCCAGCGTTCGTCGGCCAATACCAAAGCGCCCAGACAGGTCTGGCGCCGGGCTTCCACGCGCCTGTGCCGCTTTGACCAGCGGCAGATGTCGCGGGTGCGGATACGATCGGGGAAGAGCCCGCGGATTTCCGTTTCGGTGACCGGGATGGCCAGACGGATGCGGGCCTCTCGGGTGTCACCGTCGAGGTTGACCGCCACTAACATCCGGGTCCCGGCAAGGGGATCGGCAGTGTCGAGCACTGCACCTTTGCCACCCGACAGCAGGTAGCGCGGTGCCTCCCCTGGCCGCCGCAGGCCGATGCGGTCCGGGTAGGCGAGGGCGGCTTGTTCTCCGGGCGTGCGGTCCGGGCCCTGGGGTTTGAGGCGCTTGGTCTCGGCCCGGATAGTAGTGAGCGCGCCGACCCGGGGGGTGATGCCAGTTTCAGTCTCAAAACGGCGGGTGTCGCGCAGGGCGTCTAGGCGTAGGGTCAGGTCTACTGGCGCGGCCCGAGGCAGGGGGTCACGGGCCTCAAAAAGCGCGGCCATCAGATCGCTGCCTGCCCCACCGAGGGTCAACATATGCCCCAGCCGCGGGTGAAGCGGCAGCGCCGCCAGGCGCCGCCCGTGGTCGGTGATCGCGCCCCCCGGCTCTAGGGCGCCCAGGTCGGTAAGTAGGTCACGCGCGGCGGTGATATCGGCTTCCCGCGGTGGGTCAAGGAATGCCAGTGCGCCTAGGTCCCGCGTCCCCCAGGCCGCAAGTTCGAGGACAAAGCCCGTCAGGTCTGCCGACAGGATTTCCGGAAGCGGAAAGGGCGCAAGCGCGCCTTCTTCGCCTTTAGTCCAGAGACGGTAGCAGACACCGGGGGCCACGCGCCCGGCGCGCCCAGCCCGTTGGGTTGCCTCTGCGGCGGTGACTCGTTCGGTGATCAGCCGCGCCATGCCCGAGCCCGCATCAAAGCGCGGGCGCCGGGCGCGGCCGCTATCAACGACCACTCGCACATCTTCGATGGTCAGCGAGGTCTCTGCGATGGCGGTGGCCAGGACCACCTTGCGCCCGTGCGGGGCAGGCGCGATGGCCGCGCGCTGCGCTGATGGGGGAAGTGCCCCGTAAAGGCGATGCACTATGGTGCCTTCGCCCAGACTGGTCAGGCCAGCGGCAACCCGCTTGATTTCAGCCTCGCCTGGCAAAAAGACCAGGACGCCGCCTTCGGTTTCCGCCACCGCCTTGTGCACAAGGCCCGCCACGGCAGCTTCATACCGGGGCCTATGGCGGTCTGGGCTTTGCCAGGGCGCTCCGAGATGGCGGAGGTCGACAGGATAACTGCGCCCTCGCGCGGTAATGACAGGCGCGTCAAGCATCGCCGCCACAGCCCCAGCGTCGAGCGTGGCCGACATGACAAGGATGCGCAGGTCCGGTCGTAGGGCCGCGCGCGCCTCGAGCGCCAAGGCAAGGCCCAAGTCCGCCTGTAGGCTGCGTTCGTGGAATTCGTCGAAGATCAGGGTCCCGACCCCCGGTAGGTCTGGGTCACTTTGGAGTCGGCGGGTCAAAAGCCCCTCGGTTACCACTTCGATGCGGGTGCCCGGTCCAACTTTGCGGTCGCCACGCATGGCGTAGCCGACGGTGCCGCCCGGCGTTTCTCTCAGCGTGTGGGCCATGCGTTCGGCCGCTGCGCGGGTGGCCAGGCGGCGCGGCTCCAGCATCACAATGCGGCCCGGCGCGCCCACTTCCAGAAGGTAAAGCGGCACCCGGGTGGTCTTGCCCGCCCCGGGGGGCGCCTCCAGCACGGCAATGCCGCGATCGTCTAGGGCCGCAGCCAGGTCCGGTAGGACCGGCTCAATAGGAAGCGCTGTCATGGGGTGGGTTTAGCGCGCACGTTCGGGCGCCGAAAGCGCCTTTGGGGGTCGCGCTTAAGCCGCGTGGGCTGTATGCGGGGGCAAAGCCAACGGGGGGCGCGGGCATGGATTTGCAAGACATGATCGACGGGGTGCTGGTCGGTAACCGCCGGGCTCTGGCGCGCGCGATCACTCTGGTAGAAAGCGGTCGCGATGACCACCGGGAAAAGGCGGTGGCGCTGCTGGATGCGCTTCGCAAATCCGGGCGCGAAGCCTTGCGTATTGGGCTGTCTGGAACACCGGGCGTGGGGAAATCCACGTTTATCGAGACCTTTGGCATGATGTTGACAGGCCAGGGCCTACGCTTGGCGGTGCTGGCGGTTGACCCGTCTTCGACGCGCTCTGGTGGGTCAATCTTGGGTGACAAGACCCGCATGGAACGTCTTACCCGGGCGCCGGGTGCTTTTATCCGGCCGTCGCCGTCACAAAGCGCCCTAGGCGGCGTGGCGCGGCGCACCCGCGAGGTGATCGCACTCTGCGAGGCTGCGGGCTTTGACGTGGTGATCGTCGAGACTGTAGGTGTTGGTCAGTCCGAGGTGATGGTCAGCGAAATGACCGACCTCTTTGTGCTGCTGTTGGCGCCTGCGGGGGGCGATGAACTCCAAGGTGTTAAACGCGGTATCATGGAGATCGCTGACCTGATCCTTGTGAATAAGGCCGACGGAGATCTTAAACCCGCCGCGGTACGCACCTGCGCTGACTACGCTGGGGCGCTTCGGCTTATGCGCAAACGCGCCGGTGATCCAGACGGATACCCTCGAGCGATGACGGTTTCGGCGGTTGAAGAAATTGGCCTAGGAGAAGCGTGGGAGGCCATGGGTGTGCTGCGCGATTGGCGGCGGGGAGAAGGTTTCTGGGGCGCCACGCGGCGCACCCAAGCTGAGTTGTGGTTCGAAAGGGCCGTGGAGGCAGGCTGGTTGGCGCGCCTCGGCTCGGAGCCGCGGTTGCGCGCATTGCGCGCGGACCTACGGGCGCGCGTAGCGGCGGGGGAAATAGCCGCCGAGGCCGCCGCGGCGCGTATGCTGGGGGCTGCGGATTAAGTGGGCCTGTACCCATAGCCCGGGTTGCTCGCATCGGATGGCCTTTGACAGGCCCGCCGCGGGTTGACGGGAGCCGAAATCGAGTCTATTCGCGCGGTCTGAGTTTTACTGGGTTGCTGGGCCGGGGATGCGCCGCGCCGGCCGCCACAGTCGGATGCACTGAAGGATGGGACGGACCATGAGCCGCGTTTGTGAATTCACCCAAAAGGGCCCGATGACAGGCAACAATGTCAGCCACGCCCACAACAAGACCCGGCGTCGGTTTTTGCCGAACCTGAATGACGTGACGCTCACGTCCGAGGCCCTAGGCCGTGCGTTCAAGTTTCGGATTTCGGCGGCTGCCCTGCGGACTGTGGACCACCGTGGCGGGCTTGACCAATTTTTGGCGCGGGCCAAGGATAGTGACCTGTCGGCCAATGCGCGGCGGGTAAAATCTGAGATTATGAAAGCTCAGGCGTCCGCTTAACGGCTCCTGCGTCCCGCCACCCCGTTTGATGGTGGAGTGGCTGCTGAAGCCGTGCTTTTGAGTATTTTCACAGAGAAGAAAGGGCCGGGTGCGGCGTATCATAGCACGTATATCGCGCGTCTAGGCCTTATTTGGATGATGTGGCGACCGCTTCTCGCCAGTGGCGTCGGCACAGAGAGACATAGGTTTCGTTCCCGCCGATTTGCACCTGCGCGCCTTCAGTGATGACCTCTCCGGCTGCGTTTTGGCGCACCACCATGGTTGCCTTCTTGCCGCAAAAACAGATTGTTCTGACCTCTCTCATCTCATCGGCGATGGCCAAAAGCGCCGCGGAGCCAGGAAAGAGCTTGCCCTGAAAATCCACCCGTAGGCCGTAACACATCACCGGCACGCCGAGGTCATCTACCGCAAGGGCCAGTTGCCACACCTGGCGGTCGGTCAAAAACTGTGCCTCATCAATAAAGACACACGCGAGCGTGGATCGCGCCTGGCGGGCGCGGATCATTTCAAAAAGGTCATCATCTGGCCGAAACCGGTCGGCAATCGCTTCGATGCCGATGCGGCTGGTGATCTGCCCTGACCCGCCCCGGTCATCCACATCCGCAGTTACCAGATAGGTTTCCATGCCCCGTTCCCGGTAGTTGTAAGATGCTTGTAAAAGGATCGTCGATTTACCGGCGTTCATGGTTGAATAGTGGAAGTAGAGCTTGGCCATTGCCGACCATTGCCTGCCCAGGACAGGCGTTCAAGGGGATTGTGATCGCTTCGCGCAAGGGTAGAGTGGCCCTATTGAAACGGAGGCGAATATGAATGCGTTAGAGGCGGCGGCTTTGATTGAAGCGGGATACGATGGGGATCTTGGGTCTGCGGCGAGGGTAAAACCAGCCCAAGACGGGGCCGAGGCTTTTTTGATGCAGGACGGGACACTTGTGATCCCGGGTACAAATCAGTTGCGGGACTGGCGGCGTTACAACCTGCGGGTCTACAGTCTGCGCGCAGTGCGCTCCACGGGCAGTTATCGCTTCCATTCGGGCTTTTTGATCCACGCAAACCGGGTGCTTCACTGGGTAAAAACCAAGCCTGTTAAACGGATTACCGGCCACTCCCTGGGCGCGGCAAGCGGGCAAATCTTGGCTGCGATCCTGGATGTGCCAGCCATCAATTTTGCGGCACCAAAGGTGGCTTTGGGCACTGCGGCCTACCGGGGAGAGGCGCGGATAATTAACATAAACCGGCGTGACGATCGCGTCGCTCATGTGCCGCGCCTGGCGTTTCGGCACCTAGGCCATGTGGCTTGGATGGTTGATCCCAAGCGCAATATTGGCGGCGATCACGAGATCGGCGAATACGTCGATCTTTTGCAGTTGCCGCAATACCAGTCTCTTGCGCGCACGCGGACCTAAATGTCAAATCTCAGCGCCCGTTAACCAATTCGCGGGAAAATGCTATCTGAGGTTGAAAAAATCTCACATTCCTGTTGCTTTGGTGAGCCCGCTGTGGTCTAACGCCGTGACCGCCAAGTGCATGCGCACATCGGCGCCCCGTCGGCAAAACCCAATAGGGAATTCCCTTCGGCCTTCCATACAAATGTGCCCGTATATCGGGCCCGTATGCCCTCAGGAGGCCGTATGCCGCATCCGATCGACGTCTATGTTGGGACCAAAATTCGACTGACCCGCGCATCGCGTGGAATTAGTCAGCAGCAGTTGAGCGATATGCTCTCGATTAGCTTCCAACAGCTGCAGAAATATGAGCGCGGTATCAACCGAATTAGTGCCAGCCGTCTTTGGGAAATCAGCCAGGCGCTTGATGTAAAAATCTCTTTCTTTTTCGAAGGGGCAGAGGCCCAGGACAATAAAGAGGAAATGGAAGAGATTTCCACGCGTACCATTGAGTTGGCAACGCAGATCAATCAAATCTCGAATGAGGCGGTCAAAAACCAAATAGTTGGGCTTATCAAGGCCTGCAGCTAGCCGCCCAAAGCCCGCGAGGGCACTGGGGAAAGTAAAGAGTGAATGCTTGCGAGTGGCGCCTGTCCTGGGGAAACCTGGGGCGGGCGTTTCACTGAATCGGCGCTGGAGTTCTATTGGGCCAGCCCAGCCTCAACGGATTTTTTCTTTCATCTGCTTGATCACCGCGCCGGCAAATGTGGTCACGCCTGTTTTTTTGGCGATTTTCTTATGGTGGGTGTGCAGTGTTTTAGGGGACATGCCCAGCGCCATTGCAATTTCACCATTAGACATTTCTGGATTGTCGATTTGCATTTGCAAAATCCGCGATTGCATCTCGGACAGTTGCGGTTGTTTTCGCGGCACGGGTGTCAGCAGGTCATGACCGCTCGGCAGCTGATCTGTAAGGCGGTGAGCCGCAAAGGCGAGAACACCGCCGAATTGGTCGAACACATCTTGGCAGGGGCGTGCCGAGGTCAAGATCACCGAAGAGCGGTTGGTGTTGGTACCGGTCAAAAGCACAACGCCGTCTTCCATCCCAAAGCGCGAAAAAAGCCGCACCACCCGGTTGGCGTTCCCGCGGTCGAGTGAAGCGGTCAGTTGGCGGCGTGCTTCCCCGAACGTGTAGTTGCGCGACCATGTGTGGATCGCCTTGGCAATTGGGCAGTGTTGGTCAAGCTCGGCGCCATAGTAGTGTTCGAGAAAGCCGCGCATGATACGCCCTTCCCAGTTTTCGATAAAGTCGAGCGACCAGCGTTGGAACACCAACCCGTTGAAGCCCAACTGAAGCATCAGGTCGCGCGTCTCTTCAGGGCCCTGGCTTTGCCAGAGGCGCTCCATGAAGAGCGCGAAACTCACTTTTGTCACACGGTTCTCCGGGTTTCTTCGAACATCTGCGGTACGGGTAGGATAGCCTCGCGCAGGGTGGGCGTTGGCATCGGACTGTCCCGTTTGATCGTCAGGCGGATCGGTCGGTAGGTATGGCCGCCCATATCAAGCGGCGCCTCGCCGGTGTCTTTACCGCCGTAGATCCGCCAAAAGCGCATCAACTTTGGGTTTTCGACAATTCCGATCACGTGTTTCAGTCCCATTAGTTCGGTGTAATGGCGCGCGGCGTTCAGGATCTTGCGGAAAAGCCAAGGGTTAGCTTCGCGCGCATCTTTTGTTATTGCTAAGCGTTCCCAGATGATCGTACCACCTTCGGACCCTGACACAATGCGCAACCGCATGGTTCCAACAGGTTTGCCATTCCAAAACGCCAAAAGATGGGCAGCGCAGAAATCGTTGCCATCGAACTCTTCTTCTTCGTTTTCGCCGCCTTCAACCAGGAAAACCTGGCGACGCACGTCGTAGGCGGCTTGCATTTGGGCCATGTCGCGGACCAGAACGACAGTGGTTTCTTGGTTTGGGCTCGTCGTGGGGGACGGCACCTGTTCGATCTCGGGGTCGTTAAACATAGGTGTCTCCTTTAGGGTGTGGCGTTCTGGAGAACCTAGCGCGAAAAGTTGCGAAATGGTCAACAATTCGCGGTTGCAGGCTGAATTCAGTCGGAAATAGTCAACCCAAGGTTCTGGTTCCGCGGAATGGAAAGCGGTGAGTTTTCCACAAATTGGGACGGTTATCGGATGTCTAATTCAACCAAAAGTAGTAAATAGCCGCCGGTTCAAAACACTTTTTTGGCGTTAATAACTCTGGAGAGGGTAGACTGCTAAATCGCCTTCCCGGATGTTTCGGATCGCCCGGGCGGCGGCGTGGCTTGCGGCCGCAGTCGTATAATAAACGATTTTTCCATAAAGCGACACGGTGCGAATCTCTCGACTGTCGAGAATCGATTGCTGGCCTTCGGTAGTGTTGAAGACCAGGTCGACTTCCCCGTCCTTCAGAAGGTCCACAATATTTGGCCGTCCCTCATACACTTTATTGACCCGGTCAGACGGGATGCCATGGGCGGCAAGGAACGTACCAGTGCCCCGGGTAGTGATGATCCGGAAGCCCGCGTCGTGGAGAATTCGCGCTGCGTCGATCATCTGTTCGGTCTTGTCGTCGTTCTTGATCGAAATGAAAGCCGTTCCCTGGTCCGGAAGTGCATGGCTGGCACCGAGCTGTGCTTTCAGGAACGCGCGCGGGAAGGTTTTGTCGAGCCCCATCACCTCCCCGGTGGAGCGCATTTCGGGCCCGAGGATTGTGTCCACCCCTGGGAAGCGCGCGAAAGGCATCACAGCTTCCTTGACGGCAAAGTGGTCGGGCCGCGCGTCTTTAAGGTCAAACGCAGAAAGCGGTTCCCCGGCCATCACACGGGCGGCAATGGCAGCGATGGGGCTGGCGACGGCCTTGGCCACAAAGGGCACGGTGCGGGACGCGCGCGGGTTCACTTCGATGATGTAGATTTCGCCGTCTTTGACCGCGAACTGCACGTTCATGAGCCCAACGACACCAAGCGCGAGAGCCAGTGCATGAGCCTGGCGGCTCAACTCCGCCACGGTAGCATCGTCAAGCGAATAGGGCGGCAAGGAACAGGCGCTATCGCCGGAATGCACGCCTGCCTCTTCGATATGCTCCATGATGCCGGCCACGTGCACGGTCTTGCCGTCACAGATTGCGTCAACGTCAACCTCGGTAGCGCCGGAAAGATAGCTGTCGAGCAGTACCGGTTTGTCGCCGGACACTACCACCGCCTCATTGATGTAGCGTTCAAGCCCCGCGTCATCACGCACGATTTCCATGGCGCGCCCGCCCAGCACAAATGACGGCCGGATCACAAGTGGAAAGCCGACGTCGGCGGCGACAGTATAGGCCTCGACGGCGGAGTGGGCGATGCCGTTCTTTGGTTGGCTCAGGCCCAGATCAGCCAGAAGCATCTGAAATCGCTCGCGATCTTCGGCCAAATCAATGGCGTCGGGGCTAGTGCCCAGGATCGGGATACCCTCGTCCGCTAGGGCATTGGCCAAATTCAGGGGTGTTTGTCCGCCGAATTGCACAATCACCCCGTGGAGCGTGCCGCGGTCCCGTTCCACCCGCAGGATTTCCAGCACGTTTTCAAGCCGGAGTGGCTCAAAATAAAGCCGGTCAGAGGTGTCGTAATCCGTCGATACTGTCTCGGGGTTGCAGTTGACCATGATGGTCTCGTAGTCAACCTCACTAAGCGCGTAGCACGCGTGACAACAGCAGTAGTCGAACTCTATTCCCTGGCCGATCCGGTTTGGCCCCCCGCCTAAGATGACCACTTTTTTGCGGTCAGACGGGCGGGCTTCGCATTCGACCTCATCCATGGCGTCGGCCTCGTAGGTCGAATACATATACGGGGTTTGGGCCTCAAACTCCGCGGCGCAGGTGTCGATGCGTTTGAAAGCGGCGGTCACGCCCGCGCGTGTCCGGGTGATCCGCACATTGCGTTCGGTTTCGCCGGTCAGGGTGGCCAAACGGGCGTCAGTGAAGCCAAACATTTTCAGTCGGCGTAGGGACTTAGTATGCGTTGGTAGACCGTTCAGGATGAGGTCACATTCGATGGAAATGATTTCGCGAATACGGGCCAGGAACCAGGGGTCAAACTTGGTAAGGTCGAAGAGCTCTGCATCGGTGAAGCCAAACCGCATGGCTTGGGCAATGATGCGCAGCCTGTCAGGGGTCTGTTGTGACAGCGCCCGAGTGACGGATTTGTCGATGGCCTCTTGCGCGGTGGGTTGGGCGCCCCGGAGGATGAAGGGCAACGATCCATAGGGGTCCGCAGCGCGCACGATATCTTCGGCCGCGGGCGTGTCTTTGATCGCTATATCATCGAAACCGCTTAGACCGGTTTCAAGCGACGCGAGCGCTTTTTGCAGGCTCTCGTGGATTGAACGCCCGATAGCCATCGCTTCCCCCACCGATTTCATGGCGGTGGTGAGCATTGGTTCGGACCCCGGGAATTTTTCAAACGCGAACCGGGGGATTTTTGTGACTACGTAGTCGATGGTCGGCTCAAAGGACGCGGGCGTCACCTTTGTGATGTCGTTGTCCAGTTCATCCAGGGTGTAGCCCACCGCCAACTTTGCGGCGACTTTGGCAATGGGAAAGCCCGTAGCCTTCGATGCCAGGGCTGACGACCGAGACACCCGCGGGTTCATTTCGATCACCACCATGCGCCCGTCGTCAGGGTTGACCGCCCATTGAACGTTCGATCCCCCGGTTTCGACCCCGATTTCGCGCAGCACATTGATCGAATGGCTGCGCATGAGCTGGTATTCTTTATCCGTCAGTGTCAGGGCGGGCGCCACTGTGATGCTGTCACCTGTGTGCACGCCCATGGGGTCTACATTTTCGATTGAGCAAACAATGATGGCGTTGTCGGCGCGGTCGCGTACGACTTCCATCTCGAATTCTTTCCAGCCGAGCAGGCTTTGGTCGATCAAGATCTGATTGGCGGGTGACGCATCAAGCCCGGAGGCGCAGATCTTTTCGTAGTCGGTGCGGTTATACGCGATCCCCCCCCCGGTGCCGCCCATGGTGAAAGCGGGCCGGATGACCGCGGGCAGCCCCACATCTGGGAGTGCGGCAAGCGCCTCGTCTAGGGTGGTGGCGATGGCGGCGCGAGGGTTTTCGATGCCCAGCCGATCCATCGCCTCGCGGAAAAGCTTGCGGTCTTCGGCCATCTCGATGGCCTGCCGCTTGGCGCCGATAAGCTCGACCCCGAGTTCTTCGAGCGTCCCGTCATCGTCGAGCGCGAGCGCCGTGTTGAGCCCGGTTTGCCCGCCCATAGTCGGCAAAAGCACCAGCTTTTCGTCCGGGTGTTCGGCCTGTTCCCGCTCGATAATGCGCCGCACAACCAAAGGTGTGATAGGCTCCACATAAGTGGCGTCGGCCATGCCTGGGTCGGTCATGATCGTAGCGGGATTGGAGTTCACCAGAACCACCCGGTAGCCTTCTTCCCGCAGGGCTTTGCACGCCTGGGCGCCCGAGTAGTCAAATTCGCAGGCCTGGCCGATGATGATTGGCCCTGCCCCGATGATCAGCACGGCATCGATGTCGGTGCGTTTGGGCATAGGGGACCTTCGGGCGCGGCTGGCAAATCCGTGGTGTTATAGACGGGCGCAGGCGGGGATCAAGGCCAAAGCGCGGCGGTTTGAAATCAGCCGCCCGGGGTGCCATATCCAAGGGGGAAACGGTGGAGGCGACCTTATGCGTATGGCGATTTATTCCCTGGCGATCTGGCTGACGGCGGCGTCCGCTTGGGCGGTGGAGCCGCCGAAAATGCGCGAGCTTTTGACCGTCATGGGCTTTGATGTGGCGATCGGCGCTACCGGCCATAACATCCGTAACCTGAAGGAAAATATCGAAGGGCGCACGTCCGAATTCGATGAGGTCTGGGACCGCACAGTCGATGAGTTTTTCCCCGAGG
>JBCCMR010000011.1:0-19717 GCA_039026255.1 Pseudomonadota bacterium | reverse complement strand
CCGTTGTGAGCCATTAAACGGAATGGCTGCGCCATAGACGGGTGCGGGTCCGTGTTGGTGGAAAATCGAGTGTGGAAATACATCGTGTGGACCGCGTGGTCCGGGTCCGAAAGATCCACGAAATAAGGGATGATCTCCCAAGAGTTAAGGCGACCCTTAAAGACCTGCATGCGCGACGAAAGCGATAGCGGATACATCCCTTCAAGCGCCGCATCAGTGTAGGCAACCGCCTCGATATCCAGAAGCGCCGCATGAATGCGCGCGTCGAGGGCCGCGCCCGTTAGCCCCTCCGGCGCCGCAAAGACCCATTGCCGGATAGGCAACTGCCATTTTACCGCCCGGGGCCCAATGGCGTCGGTGTTTACAGGCATGTGGCGGGCCACAAGGATGGTGAAACCGGCTTCGGTCAGGGTATCTTCGATGAGGGCTTTCGCCCGGCTGTGTTGGCCCTCGTCCGCAGGCAAAAAGAAGTTTCCCACCCCGAAGGTGCCCGCCCGCAAGGTCTGTCCGGCGAGCTTTGAGAAAAAGCCGATTGACAGATCCACCGACACCCCTGCCCCGTCGCCAACACCTTCCGACGACATACCGCCGCGGTGGGGCACAGCGCAAAGCGCCTCGTGCCCTTTTAGAAGAAGGTCATGGGTTTGTGTGCTGTCCTTACGGGTCAGAAAGCCCACGCCGCAGGAACTGTGTTCGCGCAGGGGATCGTAGAGCGTTGGGATAGGGCGGTTGGCAGACACAGTTTTAGATCCTTCGGAGCCGCGTTTGACCCGGGCTTTTTGGGCCGGATGGGTCCTACGAGACTGGCGCACCCCCGGCGGGGCTTGGCGTGGACGTCAGCCGATACTCCAGATTTTCGGGCAAATCAACTCTGCGGGCCGGCACCATATGCCGCAAGGGTGGCCCATAGGTCACAATGGCTGACATAATCCGCTACCCCGGGTCGCGGTTGGGTCCGCCGCCGGTTTCTGCCATACCAACGCCATGGGAAAAATCCAGCACAACACCCCAGCCACCGCAGCCGAATCGTCGGAGGCCGACTTTGATCTTTTTGTCATCGGCGGTGGCATTAACGGATGCGGCATTGCACGGGACGCCGCTGGGCGCGGGCTGACGGTAGCGCTCGCGGAAAAAGGCGACTTGGGCGGTGCGACATCGTCGGCGTCCACAAAGCTTTTCCATGGGGGACTGCGTTATCTGGAGTATTTCGAACTGCGCCTCGTGCGCGAGGCACTCATGGAGCGCGAGGTGCTTTTGCGGGCAATGCCGCATATCTCATGGCCGATGCGGTTTGTGCTGCCTTACCACGAGGCCATGCGCTTTGACGGGACCACGCCTGCGTCCCGCGTTCTGGGCGCGGTGATGCCCTGGACCCGCGGGCGTCGCCCGGCCTGGCTGATCCGGCTGGGGCTCTGGCTTTATGACCGGCTGGGCGGGCGCCAAGTGCTGCCTGGCACCACACGACTTGACCTGCGTCAAGCCCCGGAGGGTGCGCCGCTCAAACCGATCTTCGAGACCGCGTTCGAATATTCCGACTGCTGGGTGGAAGACAGCCGCCTCGTGGCACTAAACGCGCGCGACGCAGCCCTGCGCGGGGCGCAGATCTGGTCGCGCTGCCCAGTTAGCGCCGCGCGGGTGGAAGCGGGGCTTTGGGTTCTGACGCTTCAACCCGAGAACGGCCCACCGCGCGAAGTGCGCGCCCGGATGATCGTCAACGCCGCCGGGCCCTGGGTCGCGGACGTCTTACACGGCACGCTTGGCGCAAACTCGAACCACGGGGTGCGGCTGGTACGCGGCAGCCACATTGTCACCCGCCGGCTGTTCGACCACGACAAATGCTACTTCTTCCAGGGCCGAGACGGACGCATTATATTCGCGATCCCCTACGAGACCGATTTCACCCTGATCGGCACCACAGACGCTGACCATAGTGCTACAGGAGACACCCCCACCTGCACTCCCGAAGAGGAAGCCTACCTGATTGCCTTCGCAAACGAATATCTGGCCCAGCCAATCAATTCCCAAGATGTGGTTTGGCGCTATTCTGGAGTGCGACCGCTTTATGACGACGGGGCGCGTAGCGCGACGGCCGCTACACGCGACTATGTGCTCAAACTCGACCGAAGCCGAGGGGCGCCCGCGCTCAATATCTTCGGGGGTAAAATCACCACCTACCGGCGCCTGGCGGAAAGCGCGCTGAATGAGATCGCAGGCCAACTGCCCACCCGCCAGGGCCCGTGGACCGCGAGTGCGCCCCTGCCAGGTGGAGATTTTGCCGTAGACGGCGCAGCGTCGCTTGCCCAGGCGCTGCGGCAGGATTTCCCGTTTCTCAGCGACCGCTGGGCCACGCGACTGGTGCGCGCCTACGGAACCGACGCCCGGGCGCTGCTAGACAACGCCAAGACCGCTGCAGACCTGGGTCCCGATTTCGGCGCCACCCTGACAGGTCAGGAAGTCCGTTGGCTGATGAAATTTGAGTTCGCCAAGCGGGCCGAAGACGTGGTCTGGCGCCGCACAAAGCTTGGCCTACGGCTAAATGCGGAAGAAATCGATGCGCTTGACCGCTGGATGGCGGACGCCGCTGAGGTTGCCCCAGCAGCAGAATGACGCGCTCCCTCAGGGCAGCGCAAAAGGTAGGTCCGACAGCACGCCATCCGAAGGGCCGTCTGGGCCCATCACCGTGACCACATCGCCCGGACCCACATCCCGCGACACAAGCCCATAACCGATGGTTTTGCCCAGGCGATAGGACCAAGCCCGGTGGGTCATATGCCCCACCGGATCGCCCTGCGGCCCAAGAACTATCAGTTTTGCCGCCTGATCTTCGGGTGCAGGGGCTGTGTCGAGCGCGATGCCTAAAAGGTGGCGTCGCGGGCCTTCGGCGGCGATGCGTTTCAGGGCGGCCATGCCAATCACATCATCCGGAAGGTCCAGGTCGACAAAACGGCCAAGGCGCACTTCAAAGGGGTTGGTTTCGCCGTCGGTGTCCACGTCCCAGTTCAAAAGCCCGCTTTCGGTGCGTTCCGTGGGATTGGGGTTACCTGGGCCGATGTCGAACTGCGCCCCGGCCTCCCGAACCAGCGACCAAAGCTTGCTGCCCTGGGCCGCGTCGAGAAGGTAAAGCTCAAACCCCCCCTGTTTTGACCAGCCAGAGCGCGAAACAATAAGCGGGCACCCCTCAAGCGTCGCCTCTCGGAACCAGAAATACCGCAGATCGCGCACCCATCCGCCAAGTAGCGCGGCAACGGTGTCTTCGGCGCGGGGTCCCTGGATCGCCAGGGGGGAGGCATCGGGTTCACCCACCGTCACGTTGAGCCCCCGTTCCCCGGTCACGGCCCGGGCCCAGGTCCAGATGTCTGAATCGCTCACGGATAGCCAATAACGGTCAGGCGCCAGCTTTAATGCGATGGGATCGTTGATCAGCACCCCCCGGTGATCGCAAAGCGCCACATACTTCCCTTGCCCAACCGCCTGGGCGGAAAGATCACGTGACGCCAGTACTTGGGCCAACTTTGCGGCGTCTGGCCCGCGAAGTTCGACCTGGCGTTGGGCCGCCACGTCCCACATGGCCACACCTTGAGTCAGGCGACGGTATTCTGCCTCAGTGTCGCCGTAACCTCGGGGTATGAGCATGCGGTTATAGGTCAGAAAGCTCTCGGCACCCTCGGCCAAAACCGCATCGTGAAAGGGTGATCGGCGGATGCGACCCACCGGGCGAATGGGCGGCATTGGTGGCCTGGCGTTGATCATCGGCAAGTCCTTGTCAAAGCAGGCGCAACAGCCCCAAAAGAGCCGCTTGCTGGTCGTCTGTCAGAGGCGCCACAATTTCACCGACCGCATCCGCCAGTTCGCGCTTTGCATCGATCAAATAACCGCGCCCGGCGCCGGTCAATTCTAGCACCGTAACCCGCCCGTCTTCGGCGCTGGGATGGCGGCCAATCATACCCTTCGCTTCGAGCGAGCGCGTCAACCGCGTCATTTGAGAACTGTCGCGCCCCACCGCGCGTGCCAGGTGCTGGATGCCGCAAGGCTCCAACTCCTCTAGGTGCATCATCACAAAAGTGCCCATAGGTCCGATGCGCCCGCAGTCGATCGAAGGCATTCTTTTGTGCATCTGGGCATCGATCAGGCGCATGACCCGGTCGATTTCATGGGCGATTTGCTGGGGTTCGGCCACATTTCCTCGTCAAGTATTGGACGTTATCCACTATTTACGCTACTGCGGAGACAGAGTCGGCGAAGCGGCGGCTCTTGGCAAGGGCGTTGATGCACCCTCTCAAAAGAAGGATCGATCCATGGCACAACCTTCCCTGGTGATTGTCGGCGGCGGATATATCGGTGTCGAACTGGCGAAAGGGCTCGAAGGCACATTTGCCGTAACCCTGGTGGAGCCGCGTGACAGTTTCGTGCACGCGCCCGCCATGCTGCGCGGGATCGTGGACGCGCGCACACGGGAAACGGCGCTTATCCCCTATGACAAGCTCTTAACCAAAGGCGCCTGGGTGCGGGCCAAGGCCACGGAAATCCGCGCCGACGCGGTGGTGACGGACAAGGGAGATACCATCGCCGCAGACTATATCGTTCTATGCCCAGGGGCGTCGAACGGAGGCATATTCAAGCCCGAAGGCGCAGACATGGACGCTTTCCGCGCTGCCCAGGCCAAGGTAGAAGGTCAGATCGCCGCCGCGGACCGGATCGTGATCGTGGGTGCTGGGGCCGTGGGCACCGAACTGGCTGGCGAAATCGCCCACGCCCATCCAGGCAAAGCTCTGACGCTAATCTCTAGCGACGCAAGCCTGTTCCCAACCTTCCCCAGCAAACTGGGCCAGGGCTTAGCAAGCCGCATGGCTGCGATGGGTGTCGACCTGGTGCTGGGCCAACGGGTGAGCGACCTAAAAAGCACGACAGAACCCTATTCGGGTGCAGTCACGCTGACCGACGGACGGGTCATTGAGGCCGATCTGATCATCCCGTGCATCGGATCAAAGCCGCAAACGGCGCTCTTTGATGGGCTTCCAGGCGTCAAAAAGGCTGGCAACGGACGCGTTCAAGTTGACGATCATCTGCGGCCGTCTTCACTGCCAAATGTGTTTGCCGCAGGCGACGCGGTGGACGCGGGCGACGCCATGACCATCGTTGCCACCAGCCGCCAGGGCCCCTGGCTGGCAAAGCTGCTTAAAGCACTTGCCGCGGGCAAATCAGTCGAAGCGCAAAAGAAGTACACGCCCTGGGGCACCGCCCCCATTCTTGTACCTCTAGGACCTGAAAAAGGCAGCTCTTTCCTGGTGATCGCCACATTCGGCGATTGGGTAACCCGCACAATGAAGGGCAAGGGACTTTTTATCTCCAAATATCGCAAGATTTTGGGTTACGGTTAAGACTCGATCTGATCCAACACCCCTGACATCCCGTCCCCAAGAAAGGTCCGGCTATGCTGCAACCGCTGAAACTCCTCGCTGTCGGGGCGCTTGCGCTTGGTTTTTCGCAACCGGTTGCGGCCCAGGATGCGATCCAGGTCAAATTGATCAAAGTCACAGAGGCTGCATCAGCGCTTGAACGGGTGTTTTTTGGCCGCGTGAAGGCACGCCAGACCATCGACCTGGCCTTTCAAGTCAGCGGCCAAATCGTGGAACTGCCGATAGAAGAGGGCCAACCCATCGCCGAAGGCGCACTCATCGCATCGCTCGATCAAGAGCCGTTTGAATTGAGCCTTGCCCGCGCCCGAGCCCAAGTGGACCAAACACAGGCTGATTTTGATCGGCTTCAGCGCCTTTCAGGATCCACCGTCAGCCAGGTCACGATCGACGATGCAGAAACCGCCCTTGAACTGAATAAAATTGCCCTCCGCGATGCGGAGCGGGCGCTACGCCTTGCCACGCTTCGAGCACCCTTTGACGGGCTTGTGGCGCGCCGGTCAGTGCCAAATTTTACCACAATCAACGGCGGCACACCGGTGGTGCGGCTTCATGATATGTCGGACCTGCGCATCGAAATCGAAGTGCCCGAGGTGTTGTTTCAAGAGGCCGGACGCGATCCGGACGTTGCCCTTGAGGTGCAATTTCCTGCCTCGGACCGGCGTTATGCGGTGGCGTTCCGGGAGGTAACCGCCGAAACTACCCAGGTTGGTCAGGCTTTCCGGCTGACCTTAGGAATGACCCCGCCGGAGGAGCTTTTCCTTTTGCCGGGGTCTTCGGCCACGGTTTATGCGCGCATCCAGGGCACCGCCGCGCCGCTGCTGATCCCCGCAGGCGCAGTGGTCTTTAACCCGTCGGGCGCCCCATCAGTGATGGTTTTCGAAGCTGCAAGCAACAATCCCGACACCGGCACTGTGCGGCGCCAAGCGGTAGAGCTGGTGCCTGCGGGATCTGGCGCCGTCCAAGTCCTGAGCGGTGTCGAAGCAGGCCAGGAAATTGTCGCCGCGGGCGCCGCGCTTTTGGAAGACGGAGCCTCCGTAACCCGCTTTTCTGGTTTTGCGAGGTAGGTCATGAACATCGCGCCCGGGGCCATCAACCGCCCGATCTACACCTGGCTTGTGATCTTGGGCTGCCTCTTCGGCGGTTACTGGGGATTTGAAACCCTAGGCCGCCTGGAAGACCCCGCCTTCACGATCAAGGTCGCGGTGGTGGCCACACCTTACCCAGGGGCATCCGCCGAAGAAGTGGCGCTTGAGGTTTCGGAACCGCTGGAATCTGAAATCCAAAAAATGGGCGAGGTGGACAAGATCGAAACGCTCAACCAACCGGGCATTTCGATCATCAACGTCACGATGAAAGACACCTACGCCGGCGATGAGTTGCCAGAGCTTTGGACCAAGCTGCGAAACCGGGTGGATGGCGCGTCGCTTCCTGCGGGAGCGCTGGCGCCCAACGTGAACGACGCTTTCGGGGATGTATACGGGCTTTTCTATGCGGTCTCGGCGCCGGGGTATTCGGACGCGGAAATCCACCTGCTGTCGTCGTTCCTGCGCCGCCAGATGCTGCGGGTCGAAGGGGTCAAGGACGTCGCGCTGGCTGGGCTGCCGGAAGAAGCGATCTTTGTTGAACCCGACCTCACACTCACCACGTCACTGGGTATCCCCCCCGGTGCCATCGCCGGGGCTTTGGTAGAAGCCGACGAAGTCGTATCGGGCGAGACCATCATCATTGGCGGCGGCGGCCGCACTGTTATCCAGCGCCCAGACGGCAGCGACACCGTCACCTCGATCTCGGCTTTGTCCATTGGCGTGGCTGGTGAAGTCCTACGCCTAAGCGACTTTGCCGACATCAAACGCGAGCGGGTGGCCGACCCGGCAGTCATCATCCGCCACAACGGCGCCGAAGCTTTCACCCTTGGCGTGGCCGGGATCGCATCAGAAAACATCGTTGAAATCGGTGCCCGCGTGGACGCCCGCCTGGCCGAATTGCAATCCGCGCTGCCGCTGGGGATCACCGTGGCGCCGGTCTACCGCCAACACACAGTCGTGGACCAAAGCGTGACGGATTTTCTAGTGAACCTGGCCACGTCGGTGGCCATCGTGATCGCGGTTCTGGCGGTTTTCATGGGCCCACGCGCGGCCATCGTCGTGGGCGCAACGCTTCTGCTGACGGTGGTGGGCACCCTCTTTTTCATGGCGCTCGGGTCAATCGAGATGGAGCGGATATCGCTCGGCGCGCTTATCATCGCCATGGGGATGCTGGTCGACAACGCCATCGTCGTAGCCGAGGGCATGCAGCAATCCATGGGCCGCGGCAAATCCAGCCAAGAGGCCGCGGGCGAGGCCGCCAATAAGACGCAGATCCCGCTTTTAGGGGCAACGGTGATCGGCATCATGGCCTTTTCGGGTATAGGACTAAGCCCGGACTCAACCGGCGAATTTATGTTCTCGCTCTTTGCCGTGATCGGCATATCGCTACTTCTGAGTTGGGTGCTTGCGATCACGGTCACCCCGCTTTTGGGTCACTACTTTTTCAAAGTCGGCAGCGAAGGGGAAGGCGACGCCTACGGCGGGCTTGTCTTTCGCGCCTATGGCGGTTTCCTGCGGCTGATGCTGCGCCTGCGGTGGCTGGTGGCGATTGTGCTTCTCGGGGTAACGGTGGCGTGCTTCGCGCTCTTTGGGCAGGTGCGTCAGCAGTTCTTCCCCGACAGCAGCACGCCACTTTTCTTTGTTCATTACAAATTGCCCGAAGGCGCATCAATCCACCAAACAGCCGAGGATTTAACCGTGGTCGAAGACTGGTTGGCCCAGCGCGACGGGATTGAAGCGGTGACCACGTTTGCCGGTGACGGGGCCGCACGCTTCATGCTGACCTACCAGTCTGAGGATGCAAACCCCGCCTACGGCCACATGATCGTGCGGGTCAAAGATCTCGCCCAGATCAGCGCCGAAATGGACGCTGTCGAAGAGTTCGCCCGGCGCGCACTCCCTTCTGGCCAGTTTCGCAGCCAACGGCTGGCGTTTGGGCCCGGCGGCGGCGCCCCGGTGGAGGCGCGCTTTTTCGGGCCCGACCCGGTGGTGCTGCGCACGCTTGCCAACGAGGCCCGCGAGCGCATGGAAGCCGCCACCGAAAACGTGCGCAACACCCGCATCGACTGGGCCGAGCAGGAGCTAGTCCTGCGCCCGGTCTATGCCGACGCCCGCGCCCAAGAGGCAGGCATTTCACGCACCGAAATCACCCAAATTCTAGAATTTGCCACCACGGGCAACCGCGCAGGTACCTACCGCGAGGGGGACCGCCAAATCCCGCTCGTGCTGCGCGCACCTGCCGACAGCGGCCTAGGGCTGACGGATTTTCTGCTCTATTCGGAAGCCGGCGGCGCGTTTGTGCCCATGGCCCAGGTCATCGACGGCCTGAAGTTTGACGCGCAGAACACGATCATCCACCGGGAAGACCGCGAAAATGTCATCACCGTGGGCGCAGATATTCCCCGAGGCATGACCGCTGCCGAGGTACAGGTCGACGTCAACGCCACCATCGAGGAGATGGCCCAGACGCTTCCCCCCGGGTACCGCTTCGAATGGGGCGGGGAGCTGAAAAGCTCCGCCGACGCGCAGGAATCGCTTGGTACGCAACTGCCCATGGCGGTGCTGATTATGCTGCTGATCACGGTGCTTTTATTCAACGGGCTGCGGCAAACGGCAATCATCTGGCTTCTGGTGCCCATGTCGGTAAATGGGGCGGCGCTGGGGCTTGTGGGTACCGGGCTGCCATTCACTTTCACTGCGCTCCTGGGGCTTTTGTCGCTATCGGGGATGCTGATCAAAAACGGCATCGTGCTGGTGGAAGAGATCGACCTGACCCGGAAAGCTGACCCGGACCTGGCGCTTACTGACGCGATCACGATCTCATCAATCTCGCGTTTACGGCCGGTGTTTTTGGCGGCGGGGACAACGATCCTAGGAATGATACCGCTGCTGTCAGACGCGTTTTTTGCGTCCATGGCCGTGACGATCATGGGCGGGCTAGCCTTTGCGTCTGTGCTGACTTTGGTAGCCGCGCCTGTGCTCTACATGATTTTCTTCCGCCGTCAGGCAGACGCTCAGGCAGCCCAACGCGCCCAAACCGCTCAAGGCTAGTTAAACGTCGAAAAAGACCGTCTCGCCCGCACCCTGGAGCCGGATATCAAAGCGATAGGTTACCGCGGCCCCATCCGCGGCCTGCGGGGCGGGCTCCTGCCGCTGGGCGACGAGGGTCGCGCGCTCTTCCGGGGCGAGCATCGCCAGGACCGGGTCAGCATCCAGATCGCCCGGAACGTCCGGGAAATACATCCGCGTGTGGAGCCCGATATTGATCCCCCGCGCAACGATCCAAAAATCCAGGTGTGGGGCGCCCCCTTCTACGGCCCCCGGGCGCACAGTTTCAAAATCCCACTCCCCGGTGTCGAAGTCACTGATGATGCGCCCCCAACCGCGGAAGCCGTCCTCCACCAGGTCCCGGTGGGCAAAGCGGCCCTGGGCATCAGGCTGCCAGACCTCGATCAGGACGTCTTTGACAGGATCGCCGTTGCCGTCCCATACGATGCCTTCGACCCGGACCCGCTCCCCTTGGGCGTGGGGCCCTGCGATATCCTTGCCCGCCTCATTTTCGTAGATCTCAAACCCCGCCGCCTTGGGCGAAAGACCGATATGCACGTATGGCCCCGCTGTCTGCGAAGCAGTTTCGGGGCGTTTTTTTGTGTTGGGCCGGTCAGTCATGTGCCTTCGGGCCGGTTTTCAAAGACGCTTTGACGGCGCCCGCGCAGGACGATGTCAAACCGGTAGGCCACCGTGTCGTGGGGGATTGTTTCGCCCATATCCAGCCGCGCGGTGAGCGCGTCTACGGCGTCATCGCTGGGGATGGTCTGCACAATCGCGCAGAGCGGGATGAAGGGGTCGCCCTCGAAATAGCACTGGGTGATGAGCCGCTGAGAAAAGCTGTGCCCAAAGACAGAAAAGTGGATATGCGCGGGCCGCCAGGTATTGGGGCCGTTGGGCCAAGGATATGCGCCAGGCATCACGGTACGGAACCGGTAGCAGCCTTCGCTGTCGCTCAGCGTGCGTCCGCAGCCGCCGAAGTTGGGGTCGATCGGCGCCAGGTAGGTGTCCACCTTGTGGCGATAGCGCCCGCCCGCGTTGGCCTGCCAACACTCCACCAGGGCACCGGGCACGGCCCGGTCATTTTCGTCTACGATGCGCCCGTGCACCAAAAGCCGCGGGCCAATGGCGCTTTCGCCCGGGGCGGCGAAGTTTGTCAGCAGGTCCCAATCGTCAGCGCCCAGATCCTCATGGCTAAACATCGGACCCGTAGTGTCGAGCGCGGTCCCCGGCAGGCGCACCAGCTTGCGGCGAGGACTGCGCGCGCGGGTGGTTTTGTAGTCCGGCCAGTGGGCCGGGGGCTGGCGGGTCCAGTCGCGCGGATAAAGCTCTGGCGGGTTCTCAGTCGGCGCTGTCATCGGTGGCTTCCTTCTCCATGGCGGCATAGGTCGCTTTGGCCAGTTTGATGGCATGATTGGCTTTCGGCACGCCCGCGTAAACTGCCACGTGCAAGAACGCTTGCATAACGTCGTCGGCGCTTGCGCCTGTTTGGGCCGTGGCGCGCACGTGCATGGGGATCTCTTCAAAGTTGCCCATAGCCGCCAGAAGCGCCAGCGTCAGCATAGACCGCTCTCGGCGAGAAATCGTATCATCAGCCCAAACGGTGCCCCAGGCACCTTCGGTAATGAGCGTTTGAAACGGCCCGTCAAAGTCAGTTTTGGCCGCCTCCGCCCGGTCCACGTGGGCGTCGCCCAGGACCCCGCGCCGGGTCGCCATTCCGGTGTCATATCGCGATTTCACCAATACCGCGCCCTCCTACGGTAAGCCTATGAGATGCGTCGCAGGTTGCAAACTAACATCGCCTAAATGTGCCGCACAGCGGCCCAGAGGTCCCGCCACGGTCAGGCGGGGGCCACGCCCGGACCCTTGCACGGCGCCCGCAACCCTGCCACGGTTTAAGAGCCAACCACAGGGGAAACCGATGTCGCCGCGGCTGCTGATTTTTGTGGGGCTGAGTCTCACCGCGATGGGTCAGACCGTGCTTTTTGCCGTGCTTGGCCCCCTGGTGCGTGACTTTGGATTTTCAGAATTTGCCGCCGGTGTGATCATATCAGCGTCGGCGGTGACCGTGGTTGCGGTGTCACCGCTCTGGGGGCGACTGTCTGACAGGGTCGGGCGCAAACCGGTCTTTCTGGCGGGCGTTGCAGGCTTTGCCGTCTTTTCCGGGCTCTTTGGCGCAGTGCTTTTGGCAGGCATGGCCGGCTGGCTGACTGGGGGGGTGTTGCTAGGCGCGCTTGTCCTGGCGCGTGTGGTCTACGCCCTGGCCATCGCCGGGGCGCAACCGGCGGCGGGCGGCTACATCGCCGACACCAGCAGCGCCAGCGACCGCGCCGGAGCCATGGCGCTTGTGGGCGGAGCCTTCGCCATCGGCTCGATCCTCGGGCCGCTTATGGCCTGGGCTTTTACGCCCCTGGGTATCCTCTTCCCGATCTTTGCAGCCGCCGGGGCGGGCGCCCTCTGGGCCGGGCTCATCGCCCGTTACATGCCCGAACCCGACCGCACAGCGCAAGGTCCGGACACCACCCGTCTGAATGCCACCGACCCCCGGGTGCGCGCGCTCCTTCTGGGGGTGGTTTGTATCTTTACGGCCATCGCGATGATGCAGCAGACCCTTGCCTTTTACGTGCAGGATCTTTTTGAATTGGACGCCCAAGCCACGTCGCGCCGCGCAGGACTGCTGATCGGTTGCTTGGCGGTGGCAAATCTGGTGGCATTTGCGGTGGTGACCGCGCTCAAACCCGCGCCGGGGTGGCTTTTGGTTCTGGGGGGCGCCGTGGCGGCGCTGGGTGTAGCTGTGATTGCCGCATCAACGGCGCTCCCGCTTCTGATCCTTGCTTGCGTGCTAATGGGCGCAGGCTTCGGGGCGTTTCTGCCCGGCGCCCAATCCAAGGCGTCCCTGGCGGTCGGCGAAGACCAGCAAGGCGCGGTGGCCGGGCTGACCGCCGCGGCCATGGCCTCGGGTTATATTCTGGGACCCGCCGGGGGAACGGCGCTCTACACGGTTTCAGCTACAGCCAACTTCGTGGCCGCAGGTTGCTTGGTGGTGCTGGGCGCAGTGCTGGCCACACGACGCTAGGGTCCGCCTAGGCGGGTTTCTCCACCGGTCCGCCCTGGGCCTCCCAGGTCGAAAATCCTTCCCGCAGGTGCGCCGCCTCAAACCCCATATCCCGGAGCAACGCCACCGTCAGCGCGGACCGCCAACCACTGGCGCAGTGGAACACAAACCGCTTGCCTGGGGTCGAGAAAATATCCTTGTGGTAGAGACTGTCGGGATCGACCCAGAACTCAATCATCCCGCGCGGGGCGTGGAAACTGCCAGGGATGAAGCCCGTGCGCTGGCGTTCGCGCACGTCGCGGATGTCAACGACCACCAGATCCGGATCACCGAGCCCGGCAATCAAATCGGCGGTCTCCACCTCCTCGATGCGAGCGCGGGCCTGGGCCACCATCTGGGCCGCGGTCATCTTCAGGGCTGCCATAGGAACCTCCGGGGTAGAACTGCGCGCCAAACCCTGCCACGGGGGCTGGAGCACCGCAAGAAGCGCCGCTTAACCGTTTGGCCTGGGCACTAAATCAGGTAAGGCGGACACCAATGACGCCTACACAGAGGACACTCCATGGCAGAAAAACCCATCGCACTTGTCACCGGCGCGGCCCAGGGCATCGGGCTCGCCAGCGCCGAGGCCCTGGCCGCCGAAGGCTACCGCCTGATCCTTGTGGATATCAACGGCGACGGGGCTGCTCAGGCCGCTGAAACCCTAGGCGACGGCGCCGCAAGCATCTCTTGCGACATGGGCGAACCCGAAGCCATCGCCGCGCTCTTCGACCGGGTCGAAGCCGACCACGGGCCCGTCACCGCGCTGGTCAACAACGCCGGCATCGCCCTACCAGGGGATTTCCTCAGCTACAGTCTTGAAGACTTCAACCGCGTAATCGCCATTAATCTCACAGGCGTTTTCCTGGCCACCCAGCGGGCGGCCCGCACGATGGTGGACCGCAGCATCGAAGGCGCCATCGTCAACATGTCCTCGATCAACGCCACCGTGGCGATCCCCGCCATCCCCGCCTACTGCGCCTCAAAGGGCGGCGTGCAACAGATCACCCGCACGGCAGCCCTGGCCCTGGCCCCCCACAACATACGCGTCAACGCCGTGGGCCCGGGCAGCATAGATACGGCGATGATGGCTGGCGTGAACGCCAACCCAGAAGCGATGAAAATCGCCATGTCCCGCACGCCCCTGGGCCGCGCCGGGACCGCCCGTGAAATCGGTGACGTGGTGGCCTTCTTGGCAAGCCCTAAGGCTAGCTACATCACCGGAGAAACGATCATCGTCGATGGCGGCCGGCTGCCGCTCAACTACACGGTCTGAGCCGCCAGCACCCAGGCACTCCCCGGGGAGACCTACACCGCCCGGGGGCTTTCTTCTTTGTCCAAATACTCAAAATCCCGCCCCTTCTCCAAGCGCCCGAGGAGCGGGTGAGGCGACACGGCCGATCCGGGTTCAGTCGTCGTCCGCGTCGTCTTCGCCGAGCCCTTCGCGCTGGTCTTCAACCGACACGATCACCACGCGCCCGTCCATGTCAAAGTCGGTCTCGAGCACGGCAAACCCTTGGCCGTCGAGCCGCTCCTCGATGGCGTCCTCCAAGCCGCCGTCAGCGTATTGCACCAGGAACGCGTCCGCGGCGTCGGCGTGACCTTCGCCCTCAAACCGAATGCGCACCACAGTAGCTCTGCTGTCTGCCATGTCTTTCTCCTAAACCGAAGCGAAGACGTCGACCGCCTCGCCATGCACGCCGATGTCCAAGGGCCCGATCACAGACGCCACCACCAGCGAAAAATATCCAGCCCTCGGCATGAAGACCACCCGGTAGTCACCGTCGCCGCGCGTCACATACCAGCAGGTTGCCCGGTGACCTCCGGCAAAGTTTACCACCACTGGGGTCGGGGCCACCCGCGCGGCGGTGAACTCCGCTGCAAGCTCTGGCTCACGGGCACGGGCAAGCGACCAATCGACCGCCTGGACGACCCCGGCCGCGTCTATATCCCTGCCCGGGTCAAGCGCCACGGGACCACTACTCTCCATCCATCTCCCAGCCCATGTGGCGGGCTACGGTGAAGATGTCCTTGTCGCCCCGCCCGCACATATTCATCACAAGGATGTGGTCTTCGGGCAGCGTGGGGGCGAGCTTGCGCACATGCGCCAAGGCGTGGCTCGGCTCGAGCGCGGGAATAATCCCTTCGGTGCGACACGAGTACTGAAATGCCGACAGCGCCTCGTCATCTGTCACACTGACGTACTCCGCTCGGCCAATGTCGTGGAGCCAGGCGTGCTCGGGCCCGATGCCAGGGTAATCGAGCCCCGCCGAAATCGAATAGCCTTCGAGGATCTGCCCGTCGTCGTCTTGCAAAAGATAGGTCCGGTTGCCGTGCAGCACGCCTGGGCGCCCCCCAGTGAGCGAGGCGCAATGCTCCATAGCGTCGGTCAC
Organism: Pseudomonadota bacterium; assembly: GCA_039026255.1. Lineage (GTDB taxonomy): Bacteria > Pseudomonadota > Alphaproteobacteria > Rhodobacterales > Rhodobacteraceae > Amylibacter. The sequence goes on along the minus strand of JBCCMR010000011.1, from coordinate 4,680 downwards.
GCCCTTACCGCCCGCCTCAACCCCGATGATGCGCACCGACGGGTCATCGAGGAACGGATGGAAAAGCCCCATGGCGTTTGAGCCACCGCCGATGCAGGCTACGATGCTGTCAGGCAGGCGGCCCTCGGCCTCCGTCATCTGCGCGCGGGGTCTCTTTTCCGATGATCGACTGGAAATCGCGCACCATGGCCGGATAGGGGTGCGGCCCGGCCACCGTGCCGATGCAGTAGAACGTATCCTCCACATTGGTCACCCAATCGCGCAGGGCGTCGCTCATGGCGTCTTTGAGCGTGCCGCGCCCGCTGGTCACTGGCACCACCTCAGCGCCCAAAAGCTTCATCCGGAACACATTGGGCTTTTGCCGCTCCACGTCATGGGCGCCCATGTAGACGACGCAGCCCAGCCCAAACTTGGCACAGACCGTGGCGGTGGCCACCCCGTGCTGGCCCGCGCCGGTTTCGGCGATGATTCGGGTCTTGCCCATGCGGCGGGCCAAGAGGATCTGCCCCAGCACGTTGTTGATCTTGTGGGCGCCTGTGTGGTTGAGCTCATCGCGCTTGTAGTAGACCTTGGCGCCGCCCAGGTCTTCGGTCACGCGCGACGCGAAATAAAGCGGCGACGGACGACCCACGTAGTGTTTCCACAGGTGGTCCATCTCGGCCCAGAAATCGCTGTCGGTCTTGGCCTTCTCGTACTCCGCCTCCAAGTCCAGGATCAGCGGCATCAAGGTCTCGGACACAAAGCGGCCACCGAAATCGCCGAACCGGCCCCGTTCATCGGGTCCTGTGGTGTAGGAATTGAGCATCTCAGTTGGCATGGATCACGGTCTCCCTGGCTGGAATTCCTGGCTACCGGGGTGCTCCGCCGGGCGCAAGCCACCGGCGCGGCCAAAAGGCCGCAGCGGCGTCTGCCCGGGTCACGCGTGCGGGCGCAGGGCAGCCATAAAATCGGCGATCCGGTCGGGGTCCTTGAGCCCGGGGCTCCGTTCCACACCTGACGACACATCAAGCGCATTTGCCCCTGTTAATCGCGCGGCGTCGGCTGCGTTTTCAGGCGTCAGCCCCCCTGCTAGCATCCAAGGTCCAGCCCAGCGCCGCCCAGAGATCAATTCCCAGTCAAAGGCTAGCCCGTTGCCGCCCGGAAGCGCTGCCCCCGGCGGGGGCTTGGCATCCACCAGCACCCGGTCCGCGACGGCACCGTAAGTATCGAGCGCGGGGAGGTCATCGGCGGTGGCCACGCCCACGGCCTTCATCACCGGCAGCCCCGTGCGGGCACGCACCGCGGCCACGCGGCTAGGTGTCTCTGCGCCGTGGAGTTGCAGCATATCCAGCCCCACCCCGGACGTAATCGCATCAAGCGTGTCATCATCGGCATTCACAACAAGCGCCACGCGCCCCACGTGATCGGGCACATGGCGCGACAGCACCGCAGCCGTTGCCAGATCCAGGTTTCGCGGCGATTTGGGAAAAAACACGAAGCCGACAAATGCCGCCCCAGCAGAAACCGCAGCGCCCAGCGCCGACCGGTCCGTTATGCCGCAAATCTTAACGTCCATTGAATTGGGTCACGGCGGTCCGTCAGTCCACCAGCGCCAACACGTCGTCGGCGCCTTCGCCGGTCTTGGCGCGCAAGACCTTCAGTTCCCGCTCGGCGTTGTGCAGGTCTTTCTGGGTCTTCGATAGCTGGCGGCGAATGCTGAATTCGCGGAACCACTCCCACACGAAGCCGATGAAGAGCCCGATGAAAACGCCCAGGAAGATCACCACAAAAAGCGGCAGCGCCACGGAGCCCGACACGGGCGAGACCCCGTCGAGTTCGCCCGGAAAAAGCCTAAGCGTGACGATCTGGCGATTGGCCAAGGCCAGCACGATCAGGATCAGCCCCACGCTACCGAGAAAGAGATATTTGATGTATTTCATGCGCCGCACCTCATCCTGGTCAGGATTTGGACCCGGGCCGCGCCCAGGTCAAGGCGCGTCAGGCCGCGCCGTTGAGCCGGTCACGCAGAAGCTTTCCCGTCTTGAAGAACGGGACGTGCTTTTCGTCGACCTGGACGCTTTCGCCGGTGCGTGGGTTGCGGCCCACGCGGGCGTCGCGCTTTTTGACCGAAAAGGCGCCGAAGCCGCGCAATTCGACCCGGTCACCCCGCGCCAACGCCTCAATGATTTCCGTGAAGATGGTCGATACGATCCGCTCTACATCACGCTGATAAAGATGCGGGTTTTCGGCAGCGATCTTCTCGACCAGTTCCGATCGTATCATCCAATGTCCCTCCCAAGGCGGCGCCGGTTTTCCGGTCGTGCCGTGGGACTATAGGCAATTCACCGGGCAAGGGAAGTCAGACGCGGCCCCGAAAGCGACGGAAAAAACTCCAACCCCGTGGATTTGGTCAGAAAATTCGCAACTGGTCCCAAAAAACCCTGTTCCGGGTAGTCCGGGACGTAGAGTTCCTGCGGCAGGTCGGCGTCAACCGAATCGCGTGCTTCAAGCCAGGCCACTGCTGCGTCATAGCCACCGATTTCGTCGATCAGCCCCACGTTAAGCGCCAAGCGACCCGTAAAAATACGCCCGTCCGCCACACTGTCGAGAGCGGCACCATTCAGGCCGCGCCGGTCGGCCACGATCCCGCGGAACCAAAGGTAGCTTTCTTCGATCAGTTCCTCTTCCAGCGCTAACATTTCAGGGCTGGTCGGTCGGAAGGGAGATGGCCCACCTTTGAGTTCGGACGACCGCACCGTTTGCACGTCGATGCCCAACCGCTCCATCAACTCGGTGAATTGGGGGTATTCCAATATGACACCAATGGACCCGGTGATCGAATTGCCCCAGGCCACAATGTGATCAGCGCCCATGGCTGCGATGTATCCGCCACTGGCGGCGACCTCGCCCACAGTGGCCACAACAGGCTTTTCCGCGGACAGCGCCCGCAAGCGGGCAAACAGCGCCTCGGAACCCACAGTTGTGCCGCCGGGGCTAGATATTCGTAGGACAACGCCTTTGACGTTTTTGTCCTCGGTGATTGTTTTCAGCATCGCATCGCGGATCGGATCCTGGGTGATCACCCCGCCGATATCCACCACGGCGATGTGCGGGCTGAGCCGGGTTAGCCCCGAGGACGCCACGCCGATGCCGATCAGCACGGCCAGGATCGCCAAGACCACCAAAACCCCGCGCCAAAAGCCCGAGCGGCGCCATTTCCGGCGCCGCTCGTCGTAGTCTTCACGCTCCATCCCGGAGCGCAGGCTGCCGCCCAAAGCCATGGCTTAGTCGTCGCCCTGGTTTTTGAGCGCCGCGCCAAGGATATCGCCCAGCGACGCGCCGGAGTCCGAGGACCCGTACTGCTCAACGGCTTCCTTTTCCTCGGCGATTTCGCGCGCCTTGATCGAAAGCCCCAGGCGACGGCTACCGCGGTCGATGTTAGTGACACGTGCATCCACGCTGTCGCCCACCGAGAAGCGGTCAGGCCGCTGTTCGGCGCGGTCGCGACTCAGGTCGGAGCGACGGATGAAGGCTTTCATGCCGTCATATTCAACCTCGATCCCGCCGTCTTCGATCTTGGTGACCTTCACGGTGACAATGTTGCCGCGCTTCACACCCTGCGTCGCATCGGCAAATGGGTCGCCGTCTAGCGCTTTGATCGAAAGGCTGATGCGTTCTTTATCCGCATCCACGTCGCTAACCACGGCCTTGACCAAATCGCCTTTCTGGAAATCCTGCAGGGCCTCTTCGCCGGATCGGTTCCAATCCAGGTCCGACAGGTGAACCATGCCGTCGATTTCGCCGTCTAGCCCGATAAAAAGACCGAACTCTGTGATGTTCTTGACCTCGCCTTCGACGGTGGTGCCGATGGGGTAGTTGGCCTCGAAGTTTTCCCAGGGATTGCCCTGGGTCTGCTTGAGCCCGAGCGAAACCCGACGCTTGGCGGTGTCGATTTCGAGCACCATCACGTCCACTTCCTGGCTGGTCGAAACGATCTTGCCCGGATGCACGTTCTTTTTGGTCCAGGACATTTCGGACACGTGGACCAAGCCCTCGACCCCCGGCTCCAGCTCAACGAAGGCGCCGTAATCGGTGATATTGGTCACGCGGCCCGTGTGCACGCTGTCGAGCGGGAAGCGCAGTTCCACGTCGTCCCATGGGTCGGCCTGAAGCTGTTTCATACCCAGGCTGATGCGGTGGGTTTCCTTGTTGATCTTGATGACCTGCACTTTGACCGTCTCGCCGATGGAGAGGATCTCAGAAGGGTGGTTGACTCGCCGCCAAGCCATGTCGGTGACGTGCAAAAGCCCGTCCACACCGCCCAGGTCCACAAACGCGCCGTATTCGGTGATGTTTTTGACCACCCCATCGACGGCGTCGCCTTCGGTTAGGCGACCGACAATCTCGGCGCGTTGTTCCGCACGGCTTTCCTCCAAGATCGCGCGGCGTGACACAACGATGTTGCCCCGTCGGCGATCCATTTTGAGTATTTGAAACGGCTGCGGCATACCCATAAGCGGGCCCGCATCCCGTACCGGGCGCACATCAACCTGGGAGCCCGGCAAAAACGCGACGGCCCCGCCCAGGTCCACCGTAAAGCCGCCTTTGACGCGCCCAAAGATGGCGCCTTCGACGCGGTCTTCTTTTTCGTATGCTTTTTCGAGCCGGTCCCAAGCTTCTTCCCGGCGGGCTTTGTCGCGG
>JBCCMR010000010.1:0-20016 GCA_039026255.1 Pseudomonadota bacterium | reverse complement strand
TTTGTGCCCGATGACGCGCAACTGATGCCCCGCGGGATCTATTTCCAGGCTGCCAAACGCTGGCCGCATATGTTTATGACGCTGACCCCGGCCTACGTGGGTCTGGCCCAGGCGGCCTATGACTTTACGGTCAAATACCTGCGCGGTGAAATGCCGGGCACCCCACCGGTCAAGCGGCGTATGTACGCCACCAAACAGATCGCCGTGGCGCAAATGCGGGTGATGCTCGAACAGACTAAAGCGCTTTGGTTCCAGGCGATTACCGAAGCCGGGCCGAATCCGAGCCAGGACAGTCTCTTGCGGGCTTGGACCGCCCAGTACACGGTCATGGAAAACGCCAATGAGCTGGCGCAATTGGCCATCCGCACCTGCGGGGGGCAGTCGATGCTGCGCTCGCTCCCCCTGGAGCGTATCTACCGGGACAGCCGCTGCGGATCGCTCATGCTGCCATGGACAGCGGAGCTTTGCCTCGACATGCTGGGTCGCGGCGCGCTCTACAACCCGGGTGAGAACGACGAATGACAGCCGCACCAGGGGGGGTGGTCGGTAGGGGTGGCGCGCGTACGCTCGACACCTGGCTCGAAACCCACGCGACACATCAGCCCGATAAAACGGCGCTGATTGCCGGTGAGACCCGTTGGACCTACGGCGACTTATGCCAGGCCGTCGAGGCCATGGCCGGGGCGCTGAACCAGCGCCACGGGGTGATCCGGGGCGACCGGATGGCCTACTTGGGGGCCAACAGCGCCGATGAGGTCGCGCTCTTTTTTGCGGCGGCGCGGCTGGGGGCGGTGGTGGTGCCGCTGAACTGGCGTCTGTCAGTCGACGAACTGGCCTTTATCGTGGGCAACGCCGCGCCCCGCCTTCTGATCCACGGCACCGAGAGCGCATCCGCCGCCGCCCAGGTGGCGCGCCGCACGGGCACGCCGTTGGTCTGCGGACCCGAGCTCCTGAAACCGGGCGATGATCCCCCGCCCCCGCCGCGCCAAGCGGCGCTCAGCGATCCTTTCCTGATCGTCTACACATCGGGGACAACCGGGCGCCCTAAGGGCGCGGTTCTGACGCAAGAGGCTGTGCTCTGGAATGCGCTGATCAGCCTCCACGCCCACGACCTGACCGCCGAGGATCACACGCTAAATGTGCTGCCACTGTTCCATGTGGGCGGGATCAACATCCAGATGATGCCCAGCTTTTTTGTCGGCGCCACGGTGACCCTGTCCGCAGGCTTTGACCCTGGCGCGGTGATCGACGCCCTGGCCCGGAGTGGGATCACAACCACCGTCTGCGTGCCGACGATGATGCGCGCGCTGATGGCCCATCCGGCCTGGGAAGGCGCCACATTTCCGACGATGCGGATGCTCAACACCGGATCGACAGACGTGCCCGTGGACATCCTGCAAGCGGTCAACGACCGGGGCATTCCGATGGTACAGGTCTACGGCGCAACCGAGACCGGGCCCATCGCCACCTACCAGCGCGCCGCCGAGGCGGCGGCGACGGTCGGCTCCATCGGGCGGCCCGGCGCCCACGTGGACGTGCGCATCGTCGACCCGGAGGGCCGCGACTGCCCGCCGGACACCCCGGGCGAAATCTGGGTCCGCGGGCCCAATATGTTCAGTCAGTACTGGGACGACGCAGACGCCACTGAGGCAGCGCTTTCTGACGGGTGGTTTCGCACCGGCGACGTGGGCCGCCGCGACGCGGGCGGGCTTTTGTGGTTTGTAGGCCGGCTCAAGCACGTGATCATTTCGGGCGGCGAAAACATCTATCCGGCAGAGCTCGAACGCATCCTGGAAACCCTGCACGGACTCACCGAGGCAGCGGTGGTCGGCCGCCCCGATGCGCGCTGGGGCGAAGTCCCGGTGGTGGTGGCCGTCAGCACCGCGGGTGGGCCCGATGCGCGCGGGGTCTTGGCCGCCTTCGACGACCAGATCGCGCGCTTCAAGTGGCCCAAGGACGTGGTTTTTTTAGACGCCCTGCCCCGCAACGCTCTTGGCAAGGTCGAAGTCGACACCCTTCGCGCTATCGCCGCGCGGGTGTCCGAAAATGGTGCCGCGTCCAAATAAGGTTGCGCCACCGCGCCAGGGGCCTACGCTGATCCGGCGCCCGGGGGAGGAGACCGTGCGCCAGCATAACACGGGAGAACACGCCATGACGAAGACCTACGCCATGACCATCGGCGGCAAAGCGCACACTAACGAAGACAGCTTTGCAGTTGAAAACCCCGCCACTGGGGCGGTAGTGGGGTACGCACCCCAGGGCACGCAGGCCGATCTGGACGCCGCCGTGGCCGCCGCAGACGCGGCCTTTCAGACCTGGTCAAAGACCACCGACGAAGAGCGGGCCGCGGCGCTTGGCGCGATTGCCGACAAGCTGGCCCAGCACAGCGAAGAGCTGGCTGCGTTGATCACCCAGGAACAGGGCAAGCCGCTAAACGGCGTGGGATCGCGGTTTGAGATGGGGGGCGTGGGCGCCTGGACAGGCTATACCTCGTCGCTGTCGCTGCCGATGAAGGTTTTGCAGGACAACAACGAAGGCCGGGTTGAGATGTACCGCAAGCCGGTGGGGGTTGTGGGCTCCATTACGCCCTGGAACTGGCCCGTGCTCATCGCCACCTGGCACCTGATGCCCGCCGTGCGCACCGGCAACACGGCGGTCATCAAGCCATCGCCCTACACGCCCCTCTCGACGCTGCGCATGGTCGAGCTGATGAACGAAGTGCTGCCCGCAGGCGTCGTCAATGTGGTGACCTGCGACGACACCGGCGACAACTTGGGCGCGGCCATGTCCGCGCACCCCGATATCCGCAAGATCGTTTTCACCGGGTCCTGCGCCACGGGCCAAAAGGTAATGATGTCGGCCGCGGAAACCATGAAGCGGCTGACGCTTGAAATGGGTGGCAACGACGCGGGTATCGTGCTTCCGGACGTGGACCCTGAGGCAATTGCCGAAGGGCTCTTTTGGGGGGGCTTCATCAACATGGGCCAGACCTGCGCTGCCATGAAACGCCTTTACGTGCACGACGATGTTTACGACTCGGTCTGCGAAGCGCTGGTGAACTACACCAAGAACGTGCCCATGGGCGACGGTATGGACGAGAGTTCGATCCTTGGGCCGGTGGCAAACAAGATGCAGTTCGACAAGCTCAAAGCCCTGGTGGACGACGCCAAGACCCGCGGCCGCGTGCTATTGGGCGGCGAACCGGGGGAAGGGCTCTTTTATCCGCCGACGCTGATTGCTGACCTCGACAACGGCGACCCGCTTGTGGATGAAGAACAGTTCGGACCTGCGCTGCCCATCATCCGTTTCAACGACGTCGACGAGGTTATCGCCCGCGCCAACGACAGCGACAACGGACTCGGCGGATCGGTCTGGTCCAAGGATGTGGCCAAGGCCAAAGAGATCGCCAGCCGCATGGAATGCGGGTCCGTTTGGATCAACCGTCACGGCGGCATCCAGCCCAACGCGCCCTTCGGCGGGGTCAAGAAATCGGGCTTAGGCGTGGAGTTCGGCGAAGAGGGCCTGGCCGAATACACAGACATCCAAGTGGTCTTTAGCTAGGGCCCAGCGCCGCTGCCCACCGCTGGGCGGCGGCGCGCGCAACCGCGCACGCGGGGCGCGAAACCGGTGCCTAGGCGCCACAGAATTGGCGCCCTGGCGCCCGAAGCCCGGCGCAAATGCCCAGGTTTCGCCCAATTTAAGAACAATTTGCGGCATTTTCTTGTGATTGTTTCCGTTCACAGCAGGGGGCTGTGAACGAGTATCTGGCATGCCAACGGCAACTTTCGGCGTCTACGACTTTGACCCGTATTTCACCATCTCGCGGGGCGTGGGTGGGGTAACTGTTTATGGCGAAGAGGCGAACGCCTCGGGCACCGCCACGATCACCGATATCAACGGGCTGATCGAAGACATCGACTTTGGCGAAACCGCCACAGCCACGATCACTGTGGGGGGCAACACCTCCACCAACGTGGCGGTCGAAGCGGAAGAGGCCTGGACCCTACGCGACGTGGCCACGGGCCAGGAATTCCAGATCATCACGCTGCGCGTGACCGCAGGCGACGCCCAGGGCTACTACACGCTCTCAGAAGCGCCGCTGATCGCCGGGCGCAGCTACGAAACCGTGGCCTTTACAAACGACCCCGACGACGCGACGGGCACTGTTTTCAACTTCAACGACTACGTCAGCGATGTGGATGACGGAACGGTCTCGGGTACGGCAGGCGACGACGTAATCGACACAACCTACCTAGGCGACCCCCAGGGCGAAGAGGTTGACAACTCTGACAGCTTAGGCGCCACACCCCCCACGGATTTGAGGCTTAATTGGACAGACCGCGGCGCTGACGAAGACGATCTTTCCGCCGGGTTTACCGTGGATACCGGCGGGATTGAGGTCACGCTCTCGACGCTGAACGAAAACAGCAACGCCACCTTCGAGGTCGAAACCCGTGCACAATACGTAGCAGGCGACACCTTTGGAGCAAACTCATCCCTGGAATTGCGCGGCACCGGGGGGACTGGGGACACCGGCACCGCCACAATCGACTTCGCCGCCACGGGGGGAAGCGGCTTTAACGATGAAGTTGTCGATCTACGATTTCGCATCAACGACATCGACACCAGCGGTTGGCAGGATATCGTCGCCGTCCGCGCCTTTGACGCCAACGGCAATGCCGTCACTGTTGATATCGAAATATCAGGCAATGAAACCGAAAGCGGCGGTGTTGTCACCGCAGGCGCAGGTGGCGACAACCCCAACCAAGCGGCGGGCTCGGTCTTTGTCAGGATAGACGGCCCAGTACAGCGGGTCGAAATCGACTACGGCAACCTGGGCACTGCGGGGCAGGCGATCTACGTCACAGACCTTCTCTTTCAGGCGGTCACCCCCGGGGGTGATGACGATGTCATCGACGCTGGCGCAGGAAACGACAGCATCGACGCCGGTATCGACAACGACACGGTTTTCGGTGGCACCGGCGACGACACAATGGCCGCAGGCCAGGGCGACGACAGCTTCTACGGCGGCGACGACCGCGACACGCTGGTCTTGTCAGACGGCTTTGGCGCCGACACGTTCGAGGGCGGCGAAGGCGGCACCGACACCGACGTGATCGACGCCTCGGCGCTCAGCGCCGGGGTGACAGCAACACTGACCGGGAATGAGGTGGGCACGCTCACCGACGGCACCGATACGGTGACTTTCGCAGAAGTTGAAACGCTCACGCTCACCGATCAGAACGACACGCTTGACGCAAGCGCCGCGGCGGCGCCGGTCACTGTGAACGCGGGCGCCGGGGACGACACGCTAACCGGCGGCACCGGGGCGGATAGCTTGGGAGGCGGGGCGGGCGACGACACCTTTGCGCTGGTTGACGGGTTCGGCGGCGACACGATCACGGGTGACGAAACCGCAGAGACGGTCGGCGACACGCTCTACGCCAGCGCCGTGACCGGTGACACAACCGTGGCGCTGTCTGGTAACGGAGAGGGTATACTTACCGACGGTACGGACACCGCGAACTTCGACGGGATCGAGATCATCGAGACCGGCGCGGGCGACGACACCATAAATGCCGCCGCCGATACAACCGGGCTCGCGCTGACCGGGGGCGACGGGGACGACAGCATCACAGGCGGGGCGGGCGACGACCTGATCACCGGCGACGGAGGTACCTCTGCGGCCAGCGGCGCCTGGACCTACTCCTACTGGGACCTGGATCCCACTGGCGACCCACGCACATTGGCCCAGGCGGGCTTCACCGAAAATGGTGGCCGCGACCACGCCGATGTGCCCACCGAGACGGGTTTCACTGATGTGATCGATCCGACGGCTTTTGACACCGCCGACGATTATGCGCTGAAGTTTACCACCGCGCTCGAAGTGAACACCGGCGGTACCTACACCTTCGCCACAACGTCGGATGACGGGTCGAAGATGTATATCAACGGCGTTGAGGTGGTGGACAACGGCGGGCACCACGGGGCGATTACACGGACCGGAACCGTGGACCTTTCCCCGGGCACCCACATTATCGAAATCGTCTACTACGAAAACAACGGCGGCAATTCCCTGTCCGCGACCCTTTCGGGGCCCGACACGGGCGGGTCAACGACGGCCTTGACCGGGTACGGCGGCCTTACGGCGCCGCGGGACCCGGGCAACGACACGCTCGATGGGGGCGCTGGGGCGGACACGATATTTGCCGGTGATGGCGCCGATACTGTGCGACTCTCTGACGGCTTCGGCGACGATACGATCTTTGGCGGCGACGGAGGCGAGGATACCGACACCTTGGATCTGTCAGGTCTGAGTCAAGGCATTGATATAACGCTCAGCGCCAACGAGGACGGCACTGCAACCGCGGCAGGGGACACCGCGACCTTCGACGATATCGAGGCCTTTCTTCTTACCGATGCAGCTGACACCTTTGCCGGGGGCGCAGCGACCGACGGACTGACCCTTGACGCGGGCGCAGGCGACGACCGTGTGACGGGGGGCGCAGGCGCCGACCGGATCGCGCTCGGCGCAGGGGATGACACCGCCCGCATTGGCCAAGGCGACAGCGTCTCGGGCGGGGACGGCGACGACATCTTTACGCTGACGGACACAACCGGCGCGGGCACCGTCACCATCATCGGCGGCGAAGGCGACGAAACAGCAGGCGATACACTCGATTTTTCCGGGCTTCTGGACAAGGGTAGTATCGTTATCACAGACGATGACGATGCCTCGGGCGGCATCTCCGGCTATGGGTTTCTGACCGACGGCACCCGGGTCGAATTTTCTGAAATTGAAACGATCATATGCTTCGCGCGGGGAACGGGCATCCTGACCCACGCGGGTGAAAAACGGGTCGAACGACTTCGGGCGGGCGACCAGGTCATGACGCTTGACCGCGGTCTGCAAACCGTGCGCTGGGTCGGATCACGGCGGGTTGCGGCGACGGGAAATCTCGCCCCGATTGTGATCGCGGCGGGCACGTTCGGTAACTGCCGCGACCTTGTTGTCAGCCCCCAGCACCGGATGGTGATTGAAGGCCCCAAAGCAGAGCTTCTTTTCGGGGAAAGCCAGGTCCTGGTGCCCGCAAAACACCTTTTGACCTGGGACGGGGTTTACCGGCGCTCTGGCGGCACGGTGGAGTATTACCACCTCCTCTTCGACGGGCACGAGATTATCTACGCCGACGGCGCCCTGGCTGAAAGCTTCCACCCCGGCAATCAGGCGCTGTCATCGGTGGAAGCGGACGCCAAGGCGGAAATTCTGGCGCTATTCCCTAATTTGGCCGAAGATACAGCGACCTACGGGCCCCCTGCCCGCGTATCTCTGCGAGGCTATGAGGCCGAAGTACTGGGCCGTGCCCTAGCTAACTAGGCCGACGCTCCCGGCATCCCCCTGGTGGATTTGAGTATTTGGACAGAGAAGAAAACGGCCCCAGTGCTGGTTCATCAGCCAAACTCGCGCCCGCCTTGCTCGCGTAACGTCAGGTACCACGGTCAAGATCGAACGCCAGGTCCCGCTTCTTCTCTGCAAAAATAATCAAAAGTGCGACGCTGCGCCGGGTTAAGTGCTTGCAATACGGATAGGCGGCTTGGGCCTCGGGCTATGCGCCCACGTCGTAGTCAAGTACCACGTGTTTGCTGAGCGCCACCGCCTGGCAGGTCAGCACGAGGCCCCGGCGCACCTCGTAGTCTTCGAGCGCGTGGTTTGCGATCATCTCCACCTCACCTTCGGTGACCCGGGCCACACAGGTAGAACAGACCCCGCCGCAACAGGCGTAAGGCGCTTCGAGCCCCGCATCGAGCGCCGCTTGCAGAAGCGTTCCGCCAGGCGCGACAGACACCCGGCGCGTGGTGCCTTCGAGCGTGATCACCGCCTGGGTCTCCGGGGTGGCCTGGGCGCCGGCAATCTGGGCAGCCCGTTTGGCCCGCCCCTGCTGGGAGCCCGCAAAGAGTTCGTATTTGATCTGATCCCGGGCCAGCCCGTGATTGGCCAGCGCATCGCGGATCGCCACCATCATGGGTTCGGGCCCGCAGATGAAGGCATAATCCACCGTCGCAAGCGGAATAAGCGTGGCGAAGAGGGCCGCGCATTTCTCGGCGTCCACACGCCCGGTGAAGAGGTCGATGTCCTGGCTGTCCTGTTCGAGCACGTGGATCACGCTGAAGCGGCCCATATGGGTGTTTTTTAGATCCTCGATCTCTTCGCGGAACATGATCGAGTTCACCGCCCTATTGGCGTAGACGAGCGTGATGCGCGCGCGGGGTTCGTCGCGCAGATATGTGCGTATAAGGGACAGGACCGGGGTGACCCCCGAGCCCCCGGCGAACATCAGAAAGTGGCGCGCGGCGTCTTTGTCCACGGGCACAAAAAACCGCCCCTGGGGCGGCAGCGCGCGGAGTTCCTGGCCCGGCGCCAGGTCGGTGTTCGCCCAGGTGGAAAACGCGCCCCCTTCGACGGTTTTGATACCCACCTGCAAATCGCCCCCGGGGGCCGCGCAGATGGAATAGCTGCGACGCACCTCGACCCCGTCGAAATCCTTCGAAAACGTCAGGTACTGGCCCGGCTGGAAGGCAAAAGCGTCGCGGTCTCGGGGGCGCAGGGTCACCACCACCGCATCGCGGATCGTGCGGTCCACGGAGGTGACGTCGAGGGGATGAAACGTCGCCGCCATGTCAGATGCACTTGAAGTAGTCGAAGGGTTCCAGACAGTCGGTGCAGCGCCAGGTGGCCTTGCACGGCGTCGAGCCGAATTGAGACACCTTTTCCAGGGCCTGAGACCCACAATGGGGGCACCGTTTGGGCCCCCCGGCTGGGCTTGGGGGAGCGATACCGTAATTTTCAAGCTTGGCGCGCCCGATGTCTGACAGCCAATCCGTTGTCCAGGCAGGCGACAACTTCAACTCCACGCGGACCGACGAAAGACCCTCATTCAAGAGCGCCGTTTCGATATCCAGCGATATAATCCGCGTAGCAGGGCAGCCAGAATAGGTCGGCGTGACCGATATCACCGCCGTTTCCCCGTCAAACGCAACTTCACGAACAATCCCCAAATCCACGACCGAGATCACAGGGATCTCGGGGTCTGGCACGCGGGCGAGCATGGCCCAGACTTGCGCTACGCGGGGATCTTCCGCCGGTTGACGCAGGGCCGCTACCATGTGGCCCCCGGATAGGCGCGCTGGAGGAACTGCATCTCTGCCAGCAGGTAGCCCAAGTGTTCGGAGTGGCGCCCGATTTTGCCGCCCATTTGGGCAAAGTCGCTGTCCGGGCGCGTCAGCGTGGCCTCTTCCAGGGTGGGGTGGACCAGGACCTGCCAGGCGCGGCGCAGGTCGTCGGCCCCGGGCACCGTCCCAGCAAGCGCTGCATCCACCACGTCAACGGCAAACATCTCGCCCGTGTAGGGCCAAAGATCATCGAGCGCCGCTTGCATGCGGCGGTGGCTTTCTTCGGTCCCGTCTCCCAAGCGCACCACCAAATCACCTGAGCGTTCAGCGTGATAGCTGACTTCTTTCAGGGCTTTCGCAGCAATTTCAGCGACGCGTTCGTCGGGGCCGTCTGCCAGCCCGTGCAAAAGCGGTTTGTGCCAGGCGTCAAAAAGAAACTGGCGCATGACCGTCGCGGCAAAATCGCCGTTTGGGCGCTCCACCAACAGCAGGTTGCGGAAATCCATGGCGTCGCGCAGGTAGGCCAGGTCATCGGCGCTGCGGCCCCGGTTTTCGACCTCCGCGGCCAGCCCTAGCCACATTTGCGTGTGGCCGATAAGATCAAGCGCCACGTTCGCCAGGGCGATATCCTCTTCGAGCATCGGCGCATGGCCGCACCATTCGCTAACCCGGTGTCCCAGGATCAAGGTACTGTCGCCCAGGCGGCAAAGGTATTCGAATTTTGCAGTTTGTAGGTCCATCGCGGTCACATGGGGCCTGCGTCTTCGGGGATATCGAAGAAGGTGGGGTGCCGGTAGGGTTTGCTCTCGGCCGCTTCAAAAAGTGCGTCTTTGTCGCCCGGGTCACTGGCGGTGATGTCGCTGGTGCGCACGACCCAGATGCTGACGCCCTCTTTGCGGCGGGTGTAGACATCGCGGGCGTTGCGGATCGCCATCTCGGCGTCGGGCGCATGTAAGCTACCCACGTGCCGATGGCTCATCCCGTGTTGACCGCGGATGAAAACTTCCCAGAGGGGTATCTCCGTGCTCATCGGCGGGCGATCCGGGGGGCAAATACGGGCACAGCGATCACTCCGCCGCCAGGGTCGCGGCGTTCTTTTCGGCCGTGCGTTTGGCGGCGTAGGCGTTAAGCCCGTCGCGCACCCAGGCGCCGTCGTCCCAGGCTTTTACCCGGGCGCCCAGGCGCTCTTTGTTGCAGGGGCCGTTGCCGGAGATGACGGCCATAAACTCTGACCAATCCGGGTCGGTAAAGTCGTAGGCGCCCTTCTCTTCGTTCCAGGTTAGGTTGTCGTCAGGCACCGTCAGGCCCAGATATTTGGCCTGAGGCACCACGGCGTCGACAAATTTCTGACGCAGTTCGTCATTCGAATTCATCTTGATCTTCCAGGCCATCGACTGGGCAGAATGCACGCTTTCGCCGTCCGAAGGGCCAAACATCATCAGGGACGGATACCAGAACCGGTCGAGCGCATCCTGCGCCATACGCTTTTGCGCCTCGGTGCCCGAACACATCTTCATCATGATGTCGAAGCCCTGGCGCTGGTGGAAGGACTCCTCCTTGCAGATACGCACCATGGCCCGGGCATAGGGGCCAAATGATGTCCGCTGAAGCGGCACCTGGTTCAGGATTGCGGCCTGGTCTACCAGCCAGCCCACGGCGCCGATATCGGCCCAGGTGAGCGTCGGGTAGTTGAAGATCGACGAATACTTCGCGCGGCCGGAATGCAGTTGCTCAAACATTTGGTCGCGGCTGATACCGAGCGTCTCCGCAGCGCAATAGAGGTAGAGCCCGTGGCCTGCCTCGTCTTGGACTTTGGCAAGGAGGATTGCCTTGCGTTCGAGGGTCGGTGCTCGGGTGATCCAGTTGCCCTCTGGCAGTTGGCCTACGATTTCAGAATGGGCGTGCTGGCTGATTTGGCGGATCATGGTCTTGCGGTAGCCGTCGGGCATCCAGTCCTTCGGTTCAATCCGCTCGCCCGCGTCGATGCGTTCCTGGAAAGCGCGTTCTTCCGGCGCCATTTCATCGAGGGCTTTGACCGCCTTGCCTGTGGATTTGACCATCTGTGCGTACATCGTTCTCTCCTTTCAGCGGCCGGGCGCGGCCCCGGCCCGCAACCGGGCTTGCGCCCGGGAATGCCCTTAGACCCGTTCGACCACCATCGCGTACCCTTGGCCCACGCCCACGCACATGGTGCACAGCGCATACCGCCCGCCACTGCGGCGCAACTGGTGCGCGGCAGTAGCCGCCAGGCGCGCGCCCGACATGCCCAGGGGATGGCCCAAGGCGATAGCGCCACCCTGGGGATTTACCCGCGGGTCGTCATCGGCCACACCTAAATCGCGCAGCACCGCAAGGCCCTGGGCGGCGAAAGCCTCGTTCAATTCGATCAGGTCCATGGCCCTAAGGTCGAGCCCGAGGCGCCCTAGCAGCTTACGCACGGCAGGCACCGGCCCGATACCCATCACCCGTGGCTCCACACCCGCGGCGGCAGCCCCAAGAACACGCGCCATCGGCACTAACCCATGCTCCGCCACGGCCCTATCGGACGCCAACAGCAGAGCCGCCGCACCGTCATTTACGCCGCTCGCATTGCCTGCGGTCACCGTAAGGTCGGCCCCGTTGATGGCCCGTAGGCCCGCGAGCTTGTGAGCAGACGTCCCCGGGCGCGGGTGTTCGTCCCGATCAAAAATGATCGGGGCGCCGCGCCGTTGCGGCACCTGCACTGGCACCAATTCATCCGCGAAGGCGCCTGCGGCATCGGCGGCGACCCAGCGGTCCTGGGACCGGGCGGCAAAGGCGTCCTGGTCCGCCCGAGCCACACCCCAGTCAGCCGCGACATTATCCGCCGTCTCGGGCATGGAATGGGTGCCGTGCGCGGCGTCCATCTGCCGGTTCACAAAGCGCCAACCAATAGTGGTATCATAGACAGCATTCGCCCGGCTGAAAGGCGCATCAGCCTTAGGCATCACAAAGGGTGCGCGGGTCATGCTTTCGATACCACCCGCGATGATCAAATCCGCCTCATCAGCGCGAATGGCCCGCGCACCGGTCGCCACAGCGTCAAGCCCACTTGCGCAGAGCCGGTTCACCGTCACCCCCGGCACATCCACAGGCAGATCAGCGAGCAGCGCGGCCATGCGCGCAACATTGCGGTTGTCCTCGCCCGCTTGGTTGGCGCAACCCAGAATAACATCATCCACCCGTGCCCAGTCGAGCGCCGGGTGCCGGTCCATCAAGCCACGGATCGGTATGGCAGCTAGGTCATCGGCCCGCACCCCCGCCAGCGCGCCGCCAAACCGCCCGATAGGCGTGCGCAGGGCGTCAATAATGTAGGCGTGGGGCATTGGGGCAGACTCTTCTGGTACCTTTGACATTGTTAGCACGCGCATCCGCGCGGATCAACAACAAGTTACAGTATGAGCCCCATCAACATGATTTTAGTAACACAAGGCGTCCAGCCTGGCGCGGTTACTCCGGCAAGGCATACTCCAACAGTTCGTTCGATTGCAGGAAATTGAAGTTGTCGTCGGCCAGAAGCGTCATGCGAAGGGACCCGGCACCGGTGCGCCAGACGCTAATCGCTTCGTGATTGCCCCGGCGCCCGAGGGTGGTTTGGAGGATCGTTTCCTCGGTCACCAGCGTTTCTCCCTCGCGGCGAAACCGGCGCACCCGAGTGGCAAAGCCAACCCAGGGCACATAGCGCCGCTCCAGAAGATAAAGCCGCCCATCGGGCCCTATGTCCAAACCGACCGGCAAAAACTCTCCTCGGCGCGGAACACTTTGCCGCCGGTCCCAAGAACCTGACTGCCAGCTATAGATCGGAAACGGCCGGTCCAGGGCGCCTGATCTTTCGGGCAGCGCCAAAAGCGTGCCGCCTGGGGTGCTGGCAAGAGCCTCTAGGCCGGAATTGTTCTGAAATGTAGCAAAGTCGCGATGTCCCGCCAGGGGCACCCCGTAAGCGGCGGTGTCGCTGTAAGTCCAGACGCGGTGGTGCCGCTCAAAACTGACCGCAATGCGGCCGCCAGGCAGCAGGGCCAGCCCTTCGGCATCAGCAAACGCCCCCTCTACCGGGCGGCCATCGGGATCACGGATCGGCTGAAATGTGACCGGGCCTATGCCCGTTGGCAAGCCCGCCGTATCACGCCGGATCGGCACCGACACAAACCAACCGCGATCGCTAACTGCCAAAAGTCCCTTGCCGCCCGGGCCTAACAGCATGCCCGATAACCCGCCGAAGCGGGAGTCATCATGATCAAGGGTCAGGGAAGCAATTAAGCGCGCCTCTGCTGCCCGGGCGGCCCCCCAAACCCCGCAGACTGCCTGGGCGCAAACCAAGGTGCACGCCAATGCAAGCATGCCCAACCGGCCAGCCGTCATTTCGAAGCCAGAACCCCCTGGCAGGCCTGCGGCAGGTCAGCCATCGTGAACTGCCTGGCGTTCTTTTTCTTGGCGACTGGTTTCTTTTTGGTTTTGGGCTTAGTGGACGTTTTCTTCGGCGGGCTCAGCGCGTCGGTTACCCACCAGGTCAGGGTTTCGTCGCAACCGGTGCCGCCCTTGGAAAGCTCGCGCACCGTTGGGGTCTGGGTAATGCACCCACGCGACCCACGGGGGCATTTTAGCCGCACATGAAAATGGTAGTGGTGCCCCCAGAATGGTCGCACCTTTTGCAGCCACCGTTTGTTACCGCGCGCGTTGTTGCACATCCAGATTTTGGCCGGTGCGGTGACAAAGATGCGGTCTACCCGTTTGTCGGACGCGGCGGCTTTGATGACCTCCATATGTTGTGGAGTCCAATTGCCATTAACGCCCCGTTGATCCCCGCGCCGCACGCTGATCGATGACAGGTTTTCCCGCTGGCGAGGTGAAAGGTTTAACCGCTTGGGCGGTAACATCCAGACATCGGCGTCCAACCCCATCTGGTGCGACTGGTGCCCCGATAGCATCGGACCGCCCCGCGGCTGGCTGATATCGCCGATATAAAGACCCGCCCACCCCGGCTGGCGGGCGGCCTTCACCGACAGGTCTTTGAGGAAGTCTATCGTGACAGGGTGGCCCCAGTTTCGGTTGCGGCTCAGGCGCATAGCTTGCCAGGTGGGTCCGCTTTCGGGTAGTTGCACGCCCCCAGCCAGGCACCCCTTGGCATAAGACCCCACTGCCGAGGCCCCTTGACGCGACGCGTTTGCTTTCGCGCCAAACAGGTCTTTCGCTTTGGTCTGCGCCGCGGCTTCGGGACCGCCTAGCACCAAGCCAGCAGCGAGGAAAACCCACGCCCAGCGTAGGGGAGCCAACGCCCGACCGATCATGCGTACTCCTTTCGCGATTTGACAAAGTAAAGGATGACAAGACCTAAAACAAAGAGCCCAATTACAGGCGAAACCCCTAGGCGCTGACTGTCGGTAAGCGTTGTCGCTAGGGCAATGAGCGTGGGCGCCAGAAATGAGGTCGCCCGGCCCGCTAGGGCATAAAGTCCGAATGCCTCAGTTACACGATCGGGGTTGGCCTGATCCACCAAAAGCGTCCGGCTGGCTGATTGCAGCACCCCGCCCATAGCACCGATCACCGCGCCGCAAACAAAAAACACCTGATCCGGCAGTGCGCTACCCGGGGCCAGGGGCATGCCGAAGAAGCTTTCCCGGGACATGCCGACCACGGTCACGCAGACTGCGATCAGAACGAGGATACACCAAAATATCACCCGTTTGGGCCCAAAGGCGCGGTCCGCGTAACCGCCTACCCAGCAGGCCAGCGCCCCGGCCGCAGCGGCGATAATCCCGAAAATACCGACCTGCGTCACCTCCCACTCCAGGACGCCTACGGCGTATATCCCACCGAAGGCATAGAGCCCGCCCAAGGCATCGCGGTAAAACATCGAAGACCCCAAATAAGCAAAAAACGACGGAGTCTCTGGCAGGTAGCGGATGGTTTGGAAAAGCTCCCTCATGCCGCGGCGCACTGCGCCTGTGGTGCGGGCAAAACGCTCTACGTCGGGCGTAAAGATTAGATAAGGCAGGGCAAACGCAAGCAGCCAAGCGGCCGTAAGCGGCCCCACAAGGCGCGTTCCTTCACGGGCCTCTGGGTCAAGGCCCAGCGCCGGGGCATTGCCCAAAAGTGTTTTTCCGCCGGCCCCTTCGGCAAAGAGCAACAGCATAACAATCAGTGACGCCACCCCACCGGCATACCCCAGCGCCCAAGCATTACCGCCAATCACGCCCAGGTCGCGGCGCGGGCCCAACGTGGGCAGCACCGCATTAATAAACGTCTGCGCAAGTTCCACCGACACAAGTCCCAGGGCAAATGCCACCAGGATCGGCCAGACTGCATCAGCCCCAGGTTCCGCCCACCAAAGAGCACTTGCCCCGACCGCGGTCATCGCCACAAAAAACAGTATCCATGGCTTGCGGGGGCCGGAACTGTCCGCCACAGCGCCGAAAATCGGCGCTAGGACCAGCACGCAAATTCCAACTGCGCCCATCATAAAACCCCAAAGCGCCTGACCCTCCACCGGGTCCGAGACCACAGCCGACGCAAAATAGGGCGCAAAAATAAAGGTCACCAAAAGCGTGTGGTAGGGCTGTGCAGCCCAGTCGAACGCATACCAGCCCCAGATGGCCCGTTTGTTTGCCCGTTGCATTGCGTGTCCTGCCCCGCCGTTCGCTGAAACTGTCGGCGAAATCTGCGCCCCACGCAACCGGTTTGCCGCAGCTAAATCGCGCCCAGGCGCACGCGCCCTTGCCAGCGTCCACGCCAGCGCTTACCTACGGCGCGCAACCGGCAGGAGGTGCTATGACGACCCTGGGCTTGATCCTACTCGCACTACTTAACGTCGCCTGGTGGATCATCATAATCCACATCATTATCGGCTGGCTGGTGCAATTTCAGGTGCTCAACATGCGCCAGCCCCTGGTGTCGCAGATTTATTTTGGGCTCAACCAACTATTGGAGCCTATTTACGGGCCAATCCGTCGGTTTTTACCGGCCGCAGGCGGGCTCGACTTTGCCCCACTTGTCGTCTTCCTAGGCATCGTTGTGTTGCGTATTTTTATCACTCAAAACATGGTGATGTGATCGAACTATGGGCCGCGCGCATACGGTATAATAAGTGGCCCGCCAGGTCTGCACACCCGGCGGGCCGGTCAACGGTCGGACCGAGGGGGTTGGCCCGCGCTGACGTTCCCTTAACGCATTAGGACCCCGGAACCGTTCCCCAAAGCGCCTTAATCCGCGCGTCCCGACCGCAGGCGGTACGATAACGGGCATACGCGTCTTTGCGTTTGATCCAACCAAACCGTGTCAGCACCCGCGCCCCGCTGCGATAGTAATTTTGGTGCTCGGGCTCGGCGAGATAAAACGCGCTGGCAGGCAAGATGGGAGTGACAATTCGCTGGCCAAGTTCGTCTTGGGCAGCGGCCTTGGCGGCTTCGGCAGCTGCGCGTTCGGCAACGCCGTTCACAAAGACTGCCGTACGATAGCTCGGGCCCCGGTCGCAGAACTGTCCGCCTGCATCTGTGGGATCAACAGACCGAAAAAAGAAATCCACTAAGCTGCGGAAATTCACCTGGCTGTCATCGTAAACGATGCGTACGGCCTCGTAGTGTTCGGTACGCCCAGAAGCGACGGCCTTGTAGGTGGCGTCGTCCTTTGAACCGCCGATATACCCTGACTGGGCCGAAATTACCCCTGGCACATTTTTTTCAAAGTCCGCCTCAACACACCAAAAGCAACCGCCCGCCAGGACAACTGCTTTTTGACCGGCCATCGCCGACGCGCCCATCATCATTGCGACAATTGCTGCCATCAACACCCGCATCGGTCCCTCCGTTTTCTGATATCTGCCAAGTCTTCCCTTTGCCTTTCACTTTCAACTAACAAGCCGGTGAACGAGGGCGCACAAAGGGGGTAACCATGCGCATCGCTATGTGGTCGGGGCCGCGCAATCTGTCGACGGCAATGATGCGCAGTTTCGGGGCGCGGTCCGATTTCCGCGTTTTGGACGAACCGTTTTATGCAGCGTTCCTGGCCCGCACAGGCGTAGACCACCCCATGGCTGCCGAAGTGATCGCAGACGGTCCTGTAGACCCCGCCGACGTGGCGCGCGCCTGTGCCGAGGAACCGGAAACGGGCCATGTCTACCAAAAGCAAATGTGTCACCACATGCTCAGTGACTTCCCCACCCGGTGGATGGACGGCGCGACCCACGCGTTTTTGATCCGTCACCCGGCGCGGGTATTCGCGAGCTACCGCAAAAAGCGCGAATTCCCCACGGCCCAAGACCTAGCGTTCGACGAACAAGCTGCATTGGCGGCCGATCTCCCAAATGCAGCCGTCATCGACAGCGCCACCATTCGGGCAGCACCAGAACCCGCGCTTCGTGCCCTGTGTTCGGCCATGGGCCTCGCGTTTGACCCGGCCATGTTAGGGTGGCGGCCTGGTGCGCAGGCGACAGATGGGATCTGGGGCGCACATTGGTACGGGGCGGTCAACCAATCCACAGGTTTTGAGGGGCCAGAGGGCCCAATACCACCCGTGGCCGACGACTACCGCGATCTCTATGAAAGGGCTTTAGCGGTTTATGAAACGCTATCAGCCCGGGCTATCCGCGTGGCGGACGAGCCCTAGCGGGCGGCGAGCGTCAGCTCAATCCGGCGGTTTTTGGCATGGGCCAGGGCGGTGTCGTCCTGGTCAAGGGGTTGAAACTCCCCAAAGCCGTTTGCCGATAGGTACTGGGCCGAAAGAGCGCCTTCGCCGATAAGGTATTTCACAACGCTCAGCGCGCGCGCCTGGCTAAGTTCCCAATTATCGCGGAAGCGGCCAGTGCCCGACAAGGGCTGCCGGTCCGTGTGCCCGTCGACGCGCAGCACCCAGTCCACGCCACCGGGCAGATTGCCCACCACGTCTTTCAGGATCGGCACAACCTGAGACAGCAACTCGCGCCCGCGTGGGTTGATAACCGCTGACCCGGTATCAAAAAGCTGTTCTGACGACATGACAAACCGGTCAAAAATCGGCTGGCCCTTAGGACCGACATCAAGAGCCCCATGCAATCTTTCGTTTAACGTGGCATTCCCCAAGGCAATCGCCACTGCGGCGCGTTCGGCGTGTTTACGCTGCTCTGCCTTGAGATCAGTTTCTGTCTGGGCGAAATCGCGGTTGAGCTTTGCCACTGTAGTATCAGCCCGTTCCACCGCTCCGCGCGCGGCTGAACGCGCCTTCTGTAGGGCTGTCAGTTCCGCCCCGCGGGTGTCACGGGCGGTTTCGGCGCTGTCGGCGCGGGTTTCGAGGGTGGCAAGCCTGTCACCGGTGGCGGACTGGGCGGCCTCGGCGGCGCTTATCTGCGCGCGGTGGCGTTCTGCGGTCTCTCGCGCCCGTGCCAACGCGACATTGGCCTCCTGCTCAAGCTGGTTCGCCTCGGCAAAACGGCTTTGGTAGATTGATTTCTGCTCTTCTAGGATATCAAGGCGCATCTCTGCCACGCGCACCGCCTGGCGGGCGGCCTGGGCGCTCCTCTCGGCGGTGTCGGCGCGGGTTTGCGCTTCCCGGAAAAAGTCGTTCTCGAGGCTCGACAGGGTGGGCGCATCGGCGGCGGCCATCACGTCTTGGTTGCTGGCGACGGCCGCCGCGGCTTTATTGGCGGCCCCAACCACCGCGGCGGCGGCGCGGGATGCAGCCTCGGCGGCCTTTGCAGCCTTGCGCAGCTCAGTGACCGCAGCGCGAACGCGCGCTTCTTCGGTCTTGGCGGCAGCCAGGTCTGTTTGCGCGCGGCGCGCTTCTTCCATAGCGCCATCAACGGCCAATTGCGCGGTCTCGACGGCCCGCGCCGGGCTGTCGGATTGAAGTGCCGCCAACGCCTTTCCGCCTGCAGCATGGGCTTCTCGCGCCTCGCTCACGGCCTGGCGCGCGGCCACCAAAGCGGTTTCAGAGGCGGCGAGCTCTTTTTCATGGCGCAGGATCGCCTTTGTTGCCTCGTCGACCGCAGCCTGGGCTTGGGCCCGGTTGGCGTTTTCGGTGTCGAGCATTTCGCGCTGGGTAACCCAAGTGTCGCGTAGGGCCTGGTAACGGTCCACAGGCGGCACAGCCTCCGGCTCTTGCGCGATGGTCAGCCTGGCATTTTCCACCCCCGGAGCAGCCGGGCGCGCCAGCCAGGATTTTGTCAGCGTCACTGTAGCAAATACGCCAAGAAAAAGCACTGCCCCCACAAGACCCGCCCGGATCAGGCCCGAAGACGGCCCGCTCGCCGCAGCTTCCGGCGCATCGTCGTAGATGTCGGGTTCCCCGGCATAGGCCTGGGTTTCATCTGCCAGGGGCACCTGCGCCCGAAAGTCCCTACTCACCGCCAGAGCACTCCATAACCGCCTCTTGGGCCGATTTTCGGGATATGCACGGGTAACCTTGTGCCCTCTGTGGCACGGGTTCCTCAGCCCCTTGAACCTGCCTCAGTCTCGTCTGGTGGATTTTTTCCACCCATCGTTATCGAGACCATAGGAGCCCGGTGGCTTTACGTCAACGTATCGCCAATCCTGCGAATCGTTGCGAATCAGAGTGTTGCAAACGGGCACGAATGTGCGCGAAGAAAGCGGCCTAGCCACCGCGGCGGTCGCGCGCCGCCAGCAACCGCAAGCGAAGGGCGTTGATCTTAATAAAGCCGGCCGCATCCTTTTGGTCGTAGGCGCCCGCGTCATCCTCGAACGTCACGTGACGCTCGGAATAAAGCGTGTCCTCCGACCAGCGCCCCACGACCTGAGCTAAGCCTTTGTAAAGCTTTAGCCTTACGGTCCCGTTCACGCGGGTCTGGCTGACGTCGATGGCCGCCTGCAACATGTGCCGCTCAGGGCTGAACCAGTAGCCGTT
>JBCCMR010000009.1:0-20595 GCA_039026255.1 Pseudomonadota bacterium | reverse complement strand
GCTATGGCGATGTGGGCAAAGGCTCCGCGGCGAGCCTGCGCGGCGCCGGGGCCCGGGTGCAGGTGACCGAAGTCGACCCGATCTGCGCCCTTCAAGCGGCCATGGATGGATTTGAGGTTGTCACGCTCGAAGACGTGGCGCCCAGCGCTGACATCTTCATTACCACCACGGGGAACAAAGACGTCATCCGCATTGAGCACATGCGCGAAATGAAAGACATGGCCATCGTCGGCAACATCGGCCATTTTGACAATGAAATTCAGGTGGCAGCGCTTAAAAACCACAAGTGGACCAATATCAAAGATCAAGTGGACATGATCGAAATGCCATCCGGCAACCGCATGATCCTTTTGAGCCAGGGCCGCCTGCTGAACCTAGGCAACGCCACCGGCCACCCGTCGTTTGTGATGTCGGCAAGTTTTACCAATCAGGTTTTGGCGCAGATTGAGCTTTGGACCAAGGGCGACGCTTACGGCAATGACGTCTACATCCTGCCCAAGCACTTGGATGAGAAAGTCGCGCGTCTTCACCTGGCCAAGATCGGCGTCAAACTGACGGAACTGTCCGATGACCAGGCCAGCTATATCGGGGTAACTCCGTCCGGGCCGTTCAAGCCGGAACACTACCGCTACTGAACTTGGACATGCACCCGGGAACGCCCAGCGCTTTCCCACCCACAGAAACGGCCCCGCATCAAAAACCTTTTTTTGCAGGGCTTAATTATCTAGGGTGCGGCGCGGGGGGGCGCTGGCCGCTGGTGGCTGGGCCTTCTATGCCAAGTGAGATATCGCAATAGGAGGGCCTTAGATGGGCAAACGCGACGACCTGATCGCCAAATACGCAGCCGACCTGAAAGACAAATGCGGGGTCACACCCGATATGGATTTGCTGACTAAGGTCACCATCGGCTGCGGGCCGTCGATCTACAACGACGACGCATCCACCGTCGCCTCAAGCCAGGACAGCGAACTAGAGACCATTAAGAAGAACTTCCTAATGAAAAAGCTTGGGCTTTCTGACGGTCCGGCGCTGATGGAAGGGATTGATGCGGTCATCGATCAATATGGGCGGTCAAATCGCAGCAAATACCGCGCAGTCGTGTACTATCTACTCGCGGTACATTTCAAGAAGCAATCCGTCTACGGCTAAGGACGCCACGCGCGGGCCTAAGCGGCCGCAGAAGGGCGCCCTGCACGGCGCCCTTTTTTGTCCGCTGGCAGGATACTTACATGGGATTTCTGCAGCTGCTGGGACGCGCCGTGCTTACGGCGGTGGTGCTGGCGTTGGTGCTTTTGGCGCTGCACGTGCATCCGCAGACGCCGTTACCAGATGCCTGGAACGTTGCGCGCCCGCTTGACCCCCGGGCGGCACCCACGCCTGTCACCAATTGGAAGCTGCGGCGCGCGACAGCAGCCCCATCGGCTTGCCGAGCGGCGCTGTCGAGAGGCGGAGCCACTTTCCAAGATGAAGCCCCGCGCGAAGCCGACGGTCCCTGCGGCATCTCGGACCGGGTGACATTGACGGGCCTTTCGAAAGCTATGCTTGACCCCTTAGAGACCCGCTGCGGCATCGCACTGCGTCTTCTGATGTGGGAAATCCACGGTGTGCAGCCCGTCGCGCCGGTGGCGCGGGTGCACCATATCGGCAGTTATAATTGTCGGACCATTCGCGGATCGCGTCGGCTCAGTCAGCATGCCACCGGCAACGCGGTGGATATTGTGGGGTTTACACTCGTGGATGGCCAAAGGTTGTCGCTCCTGCGGGACTGGGACCCGGAACACAGCCCTGATGCCCGCATTTTACGTCGTATTCAGGGAGCGTCGTGCGACTGGTTCAACTTGGTTTTATCGCCCGATTACAATGAACTTCACCGCGATCACTTTCATTTTGACATGGGGCGTTACCGGTCTTGCCGGTGACCTGCCGGGACAACATCGGGCCAATTGCTTCACTCGATCACATTAGGTATATGAAGCAAACATTTGAAAGTAAAGTAATTTTTATAATTTTGCGCAGAAGATCAGCCGCTGAATAGCTAGTCGTCCTCTACATTTAATCCTAATCTCCCAGACCGGGCCGCCTGTTCATGAGGCAAGAACTGGGTGGAAGGAGGGGCACACCATCCCCGGTGTTGTCCCCCTATGGTACAGTGCCTCGCGTGGCTCGGCCCCAGAACTGATCCACGAAACGCCACCGCTTAAAGTGTTAATGCCGGTCTTAGCTGACACCTAGACTATCCGCCACAATTGACACTTCGCCGTTGAGGCAGGCTCACTTACTCCGAGCCAGAGTAGCCGCCTAAGTCACAGATAATACGCCATTCCTCGGCGCTGACGGGCTGAACTGACAAGCGCGGATTTTTGACCAATGCCATGTCCGCAAGGCGTTCATCCTGCTTCACGGTATCCAGCGTAACAGGCGTGGGCATGGGCCGCCGCGCACAGATATCGACGCAGTCCCAGCGGTCGTCGTCAGTGGTGCTGTCTCGGTGTGCCTCGGCGCTGACCTCCACCACGCCAACCACTGCCTTTTCGGTCTGGCTATGATAAAAAAAGCCCAGATCACCGACGGCCATTTCGCGCATGAAATTACGGGCCTGGTAGTTGCGCACGCCGTCCCACTCCTCACCCGCGTCACCTTTGGCCACCTGGTCGTCCCAGGACCAAGTGTCCGGCTCAGATTTGAAAAGCCAGTATCTCATGGGTTAGTCATCCTCTCGTTTCAGGGGTCGCGACATAAGTGCGCGCAGTGCCCCGGCCACGTCGGTCCGCGCTTCCAGCACGTCTGCCACCGCCCGGGCAATTGGCAGATCGAGACCGGGCGCCAACGACAACAGAGCCTGGGCCGTGGCGATGCCTTCAACAGTGCCGCCGCGGGTGTTTTGGGCCGCGCCCAGACGCTGGCCATGGGCAAAATTCCGCGACCGGTCGCTGGTGCAAGACAGTGCCAGGTCACCCAACCCGCTTAGACCTGTGAGCGTTTCGGGCGCAGCGCCAAGAGCCGCACCCAAGCGTTGCATTTCGGCAAAGCCCCGGGTCATCAGCGCCGCCCGCGCACTTTCACCCAGTCCAGCACCGACGGCCATCCCGCAGGCAATGGCATAGACGTTCTTCAGCGCGCCCCCCAGACCCACACCGGTCATGTCGTCAGTCAGATAAAGCCTTAGCGCCCCGGTGCTAAGCGTTTCTTGCATGCGAGCGCCCAGCTCTGCGTCGCGACTGGCCAGCGACAATGCTGTCGGAAGTCCAGTGGCCAGTTCCGCGGCAAAGCCTGGCCCCGATATCACCGCTGCTGCCCCTGCCAGATCATGCGGCAGGGCGCCCGTGGTCAGGTCGATGCCTTTGGACAGCGTGATGACCGGCGCCGTAAGCGGGTTCACAGCTAGAAAACCCCGTAACTGCTGGGCAGGCAGCGCCAGTAAGATCAGATCGGCATCTGTCCAGGGGCCAAATTGGAGGGCTTCGGGCAGCGCGATGCCTGGAAGGTAGCGCCGGTTTTCGCCTTCGGACGCCATAGCGGCCAACTGGGTCTGATCGCGGCCCCAAAGCGTGACCGGTAGTCCACCCCTGGCCAAAACCGTCGCCAGGGCTGTTCCAAAGGCTCCTGAGCCGATAACCGCGACCCGCGTCATGCCTTAGCCCCCCGCTTACCGGAACCCAGCATCGGCGCCGCGCTTGTGTCGAGTGGCCAGCGGGGCAGGGCCAATAAATCCATGCCGTCGCGCACCCCCGCTGCAAAGCGTTCAAGCCCAGCCCAGGCAATCATCGCACCATTGTCAGTGCAGTATTTCAGGGGTGGCGCCACAAAGGCCAGGCGGGCCTCAGCGGCTACCTGAGACAGGGCCGCGCGCAAGACCCCGTTTGCTGCCACGCCCCCTGCCACGCAAAGAGTTGCCACGCCATATTCAGCTTGGGCAATAGCAGCGGCCCGACGGGTCTTTTCTGCCAGGGTGTCGGCCACCGCCGCTTGGAAACCGGCGCAAAGATCGTTGCGGTCGTGGCGATAAAGCCCGCCCTGGTTGGCAACTAACTGATCGCGGGCCCGGCGCAGGGCGGTTTTAAGACCCGAAAAGCTAAGATCGCAATTCGGGCGATCCAAAAGCGGGCGCGGGAAGCGGAACCGCAAAGCGTCACCTCGGGCCGCGGCCCGCTCCACCTCCGGCCCACCGGGATAGCCGAGCCCCAAAAGCTTTGCCGTTTTGTCAAATGCCTCCCCCGGGGCATCGTCAATTGTGCCGCCTAGGCGGCGGAAACGGTCCGGGCCGAGCACTGCCAGAAACTGCGAATGCCCGCCGCTCACCAGAAGCATCAGATAAGGATAAGCCACCGCATCCGTCATCCGCGGAGTTAGGGCATGGCCCGCCAGATGGTTCACCCCAATAAGTGGCAGCCCGGCCCCCCAGGACAGTCCCTTGGCAGACATCACCCCCGAAAGCACACCACCGATGAGCCCAGGCCCCGCAGTGACAGCCACCGCATCCACGGACCCCAGACGCAGACCGGCCGTGGCCAACGCCTCCTCCACACAATAATCTAGCCGTTCCGCATGGGCGCGGGCGGCGATCTCGGGTACCACACCGCCAAAATCGGCGTGCAGGCCACCCTGCCCCCAAACCACGTTCGCTAGGACTTCGCCCGGACCATTTGGCAGCCCGCGCACAACCGCGGCGGCAGTTTCATCGCAGCTTGATTCGAGCCCGAGTATCACCCGTGGCGGTGTCATTGCGCTGACCCCTGCAAAGCGGTTACCTTCGCGACCGCAGGTAGCACCTGCCCCCGCCGGTGACAAACCGCGCGCGCGATATCGCGGGCCGCCGGAGCCAGTTCCGCAACGGCAAAGGACGCCAGCCCTGCCCGCAAACACCGCCTTAACGCTGCTTTTGACCAGACCAGAAGATCAGGCTTACAAGCTTTTGGCCGACTTGGCGCGTGACCTGGGCAGCACACCCGCCCATGTGATCAGTCCGCTTTTACGGATCGTGCCCGTGGAGGCTCCGCCGACCCAGCCTACACCAGACTGGGTGGCCTTCACATCAGCAAACGGGGTGCGGGCTTATGCTGCGGCCAGTGCAGACCGCCCCCCGGCCCTTTGCGTCGGCGCAGCCACTGCCGATGCGGCAACGTCCATGGGCTTTGCGGCACGCTCTGCCGACGGGGATGTGGCGGCCTTGGCTCGCCTTGCAGAGAAAGTCTGCCCCCGTGGGGCGCGGGTACTCCATGCCGGGGGGGAACACGTATCGGGGGATCTGACGGCGCATTTGCGGGCTGCAGGGCTGAGAGCCCAGCGCGTGACGGTATACCGCCAAGTGCCGCAGCCGCTGAACGACGCGGCATACGCGGCGCTGCAAGCGGGTCCCGTGCTGGCGCCGATCTATTCACCGCGGACCGCCCAGCTCTTGGCCGCGGCCGTGGCGCCAATCACACCCCATGCTCTGATATGTGTTGCGATTTCAGCCGCGGCGGTGCCCGCGGGGGTGCCCACACAGGTAACGGACCGTCCGACCCGGGACGCTATGCGCCAGCGGATCCTGGCAACACTGCGCGATGGGCCTTGAGGCTACGCGCCCCCGGCTCTAGGTTTCAAGGCGGAACGCGCGATAAAAGGCTCTCCCGGTGGCGAATAAGAAAACTTCAAAAGATCAGACCGACGATGCCTCGACGGCTGAGGACGGTGGGCCATCGGAGGATGCAAGCGACGTGGGAAACGGGGACACACCTGTCCAAAACACAAACGCCGACGCCGCAGATAGCCTGTCCGACAGCGCGGCCGACGAGACGGCTAGTGATACGTCGGAAACTGGAAAACCGTCGGAACCTTGGGCCAAGAACAAGCCCGCAGATGATCCAGTCCCCGAAGCCGACGACGAAACAAAAGCAGGGTCAGACGAGGACACGGCCCAGGACGTGGGCCCTGGCGCCGCTGACGCAACGGAGCCCGAACCGGAATTCGACCCCGACGAAGAATTCCCGGACCCAATTGTTGAAGACATAACGCCCGCCCCCGTTCAGGCGGAAGAACCCGAGCGCACGTCACTTGCGGCGCGGGCGTTGCAATTCATCTTCCTGATCGTCGTGGGCATTGCGCTTGCGCTTTGGGGCGCGCCGCGCCTTGCCCCGATGCTGCCAGCCGGGCTTTCCCCTGTGGCGGAATTTCTGATGCCTGGTCAGCGCCAGGTAGCCGATGACATTGCCGCTTTACGCAGCGAACTTGATACCCGATTGGCTGGGCTTTCGACCGGGCCGGACCCGGCGGAAACGCAAAGCGCCATTTCTGATGCGATCGAGGCGTATGACGAACGGCTAGCAGAAGAACTCGCACTGATAAAAGACCAATTAGCGGGTTTTGATGCCGGCGCGATAGAGGCTCGCATCGCGGCACTAGAGACCCGCCTTGAAGGGGCCAGCGCCGAACTTCGCGAAGTGTCAGATCGCCTGTCGCGGCAAATTACAGAAAACGGCGTGGCCCTATCGGAAGAAGCGTCTTCGCGCCTTTCCGGCTACCAGGCCGCGCTCGAGGGTCTAAGGGCCGAGGTGGCCGACCTGTCCGCCAAAAACGGCGCCTTGGGCCAGCGTGTGGAAGAGATTGCCGCCATCGCCGCGCGCCGGGTCGAAGAGGCTCAGACCGAGGCGGAAAACCGCGTGGCCAGCACCGCTACGAAACGGCTTTTGACCGAAATCGACGCGGCCCTGGAAAGCGGTGCTCCGTTCGCCGCGGCGCTTTCGGCCCTAGCAGACGCATCCGATTTCGAAGCGCCCGCAACACTCGCCCAGGTGGCTGAAACAGGCACGCCCAGCTTGACCACCTTGCGCAACCAGTTCTCTGACCAGGCCTACGCGGCGCTGCGGGCCGACGCGGCAGCCAGCGCCAGTGACGGTATGGGCGGACGCCTGGGCGCCTTCCTGCGCAGCCAAGTGGGCAGCAGGTCGCTAGAACGGAAAGAAGGCGACGGCGCCGATGCGATCCTGTCCCGAGTGGGCGACGACCTTGCTAACGGACGGCTGGACGCCGCCGTGGCCGAGGCGAACGCACTGTCCGAGGCGGCAAAAACCGCTATGGGTCCCTGGATCAACGATGTAACAGCGCTTGCAACAGCGCGCGCCGAATTTGCTGAGCTTTCCGCCCAACTGGGCGCCAATCCATAGGAACTGCCGATGCTCTGGTCGCTCATCCGCATCGTTATTTTTATCGCCCTCGTGGCCGCTGCCGCGTTTGGCGCTGGGTTCCTGATCGACACTGGGGGTGAGGTCCGCTTGTCCTTTGCCGGGCGCGAATACACATTCGCTCCGATTGTGGCGCTGATCGGGCTCATCGTCCTTTTGGCGGTCATCTGGGCCGTGCTCCAGGTGGCGGGGCTTTTGATGGCCACCTTCCGTTTCTTTAACGGCGATGAAACAGCCATCAGCCGTTTTTTCACCCGCAACCGCGAGCGTAAAGGGTATGAGGCCCTGGCCGACGGGCTTGTGGCGCTTGCCGCAGGCGAAGGCCGCCTGGCACAGATCAAGGCCGCACGCGCCGAACGCTTTCTAGAAAAGCCAGAACTAACCAATATCGTAGCCGCCCAAGCCGCCGAATTGACTGGCGACACCAAAAAAGCGGTGACGTACTACAAGGGGCTTTTGGCAGATGACCGCACGCGATTTGTGGGGGTCCAAGGGCTGCTGAAACAGAAGCTCGCCCAGGGAGACACCGATACCGCGCTGAAGCTGGCCGAAAAGGCATTCGCGCTAAAGCCCCAACACGGCGCCACGCTAGAGACACTTTTCCAGTTGCAGACCGATAAGGGCGAATGGAACGGTGCACGAAAAACGGTCGAGGCCAAGGTACGTGCCAACACGCTGCCCCGCGACGTGGGCCGCCGCCGGGAGGCGGTCCTTGCCCTTGCTGATGCCCAGGCTGCGCTCGAAACTGGCCAGGTGACGGAAGCCCGGCAAGCCGCGCTCCACGCCAATGGGCTTTCGCCGGACCTGATCCCGGCTGCGCAACTGGCCGCCGAAATGCAAACGCTCGAAGGCAACAAGCGCGCCGCCACGAAAATCATCAAAAAAGCCTGGGCCCAGGCACCCCACCCGGATTTAGCCACCGCATTCGCAGACATAGAACCGGGCGAAAGCCCCGCGACCCGGGCAAAACGTTTCGCACCGCTAATCCGCCAGAACCCGGACCACCCGGAATCAAAGTTGTTGCAGGCCGAGCTTCTTTTAGGCGCCGAAGACTTTCCCGCCGCCCGCCGCGCCCTGGGCAACCTGGTGGAAACCGCGCCCACCGCCCGGGGGCTGGCCATTATGGCTGCGATAGAGAAAGGCGAAGGCGCCCCAGACCATGTGATCCGCGCCTGGCTTGCCAAAGCGCTCGATGCGCCGCGGGGGCCTATGTGGGTCTGCGAACGCTGCGGCAAGGTGCATACGGAATGGATGGCCGTATGTGATAACTGCGGCGGGTTTGACACGCTCACCTGGCGCCAACCGCAAGAGACCCCCGCTGATCCGACTGCACGCACGCTCATGCCCGGGATGGCAAGCCTTATCGACGCCCCCGTCGAGAACGTGGAAGAAACCGCCCCCGCCGCAGAAGAAATCGCCGAGGATGCCGCGAGCAAGCCGCCCCCGTCAGAACCCAAAGCCGCGCCTGTGGAGGCAAAACCGGCCTAACGGTGCTTGGCGCTCTAGCTGGGGCGGTGCGCGGCTAGCGCCCCTGATTTCGCAAGCTTAACGTGCGTCCCGGCGACAAGCCTGTCACGAACCTCTGGGCCCGGCGGCAAACCGGAGAAGAAGACGCAGTTGTGACGCTTTGGTGCTTGGTAAAATGAATAGCAGGACAGCGAGATAAACGGGCGCGGTCTTTTTGTGCCAGCTTTCTCACCTTGTAAGACGCTAGTTATGAGTGGCAGGCACGTTTTCGATCCGCGTACGCCTCACACACTCCCAAAAAGACCTGGACCGGCAGAAATCCAGATCGACGACCATCTATCCCCTGGGCTGGCAACGCAAAAAGAAACCAAAGTAACCTTATGATCCGACGTTTTTCGCGTAATAATCGTCCAAATTCTCCTATCGCAAAAGCTGCGCAGATTTTACGTTTTCGTAGATTTTGAGGATAGCTTGATGGCAACACGCGGTTTTTGCCTGTGTAAAAGAACAAGCTGGGTCTATCACGGGGATCAAACCTGGGCTTGCTACTGCCATTGCGATGATTGCCGTCGGAACTGCGCAGCTCCGATCGTCGCATGGCTGGGTGTGCCTTTGGAGAATTTTCATTGGACCGGCGAAAAACCAAGCACCTATGAAAGCTCCAGGGGCGTTTACAGGCACTTTTGCAGCACTTGTGGGTCGCCCATCGGATTTGAAGCCGATCACTATCCTGGCGGGATGCACCTCTATGCGGCGTCGCTTGAACATCCAGAGAAGTTCAACCCCACCTTCCACGTCAACAACCAGAACAAATTGCCTTGGCTCCAAATGACTGATGAACTTAAGGAGTTTGATGGTACGTTGCTACATACCCCTAATGACCCAGACGGCTACCGATAACCCGAAGCTATCCGGACTTCCAAACGGCAGCTTTATCCCCACCGCAAACATCCGCGCCTTAGGGTAGGTCTATCCTTTGTCGGCGGGCCATCTGTGCCGTGACGCAAAACCGTTCCTGAAACCGCTACAATGCCAAGACGCGCGGCCAGGGTAACGGGCAACACCATGGCGAGCGCTTCGTGCGGGGCCTGCCGGAGGGGCGCGCCCGATTATGCACTGGCTCCCATCCCCTGGTTTTGCAGCGCCAGCATCGAATTCATGATTTCGGCGGCAACGGCCTCAGCCCCAGCGGGATATTCAGAAAATCTGGCTGAAATTTCAGACTTTTCACCCATTCTGAAACTTCTGCAGGGGGCTTCGTGTCTGGGGTATTGCCGCGCAATGTCGCGGCTCGCCTAACATGGACCACCTGTGAAAATCGCACCCAGACTGGCCGCTATCGCCATTTCCCTGACGCTTGCCAACGGGGCCCAGGCAGAAAAATTGATCGGCGGTGGCACGCCCATGTTTGAGACCAAAAACATCGTAAAGACTGCGGTAAACTCTGCCGATCACAGCAAGCTTATGGCGGCGGTGCAGGCGGCCGGGCTTGTGGAGACGTTGCAAAGCCCCGTGCCCTTTACCGGTTTTGGCCCCGTCAACAACGCCTTCGCCGCGCTGCCCGCCGGCACGGTCGAGACGGTTCTGAAGCCGGAAAACAAAGACATGCTCGTCAAGGTGCTGCCCGCCCATGTGGTCGCAGGCGACAGGTCCGCTGCGGAAATCGCCCGCCGGGCGCGAGCCTCGGCTGACGGTTTTACCACTTCAACGCGGTCTCCGGGGGCGCCCGGTCGGCCCAGGTCAAAGGCAGCAACGGGTTCATTTAAGACGAAAGCGGCAACGTCGGTCGGGTGACCATCACTGACGTGGTCCAGTCGAACCGGGTCACCCACGTGGTCCACACCGTTTTTGTGCCCGAAATAAGCCGGACCGGTTCGTGCGGATGGGTTGGCCTTCCTCCCGGCTGGCCAGTCCGGGCGGTGGTGGGCGGCGCCCTTCACTTTGGATCGAGCGGCGGGTGCGGCCCGGGTCCCGGGTCCTGGGCCCTGGGCCCTGGGAAGGCCCTAGCCGACGGCAGACCCAAACAGGTTCGGGCCGGTCATAACGTGCACCCCACCGTCCAGCGGTAGGATTGCGCCGGTGACATAGGCGCCCGCTTGCGAGGTCAGGAAAAGCGACGCGCCATGGATGTCGCTGGGCGCGCCAATCCGGCCCAGGGGGACGTCGCCGCCCACGGCCTTGGCCTGCTCTTCCTTCGCGGTGGCGAAAGCGGTCATCTTCGACTGGAAAGGCCCGGGCGCCAAGGCGTTCACCGTCACCCGCTGCCCGGCAAGTTCTTTGCCCAGGATGGCCGTCAGGTGATGCACCGCGGCTTTGGAGGCGCTGTAGGAATAGGCCCCGTCGCCCAAGGGATGTTTGCCCATGACCGAACCCAGGTTCAGCACGCGGGCAGGGTCACTGTCACTTGCCGATTTGATCAACAGCGGCAAAAGACACTGGGTCAGGTGGAAAAGCCCGGCTACGTTCACGCTCATCACCTTGTCGAACGCCTCGTGCGGGAATTGCCCCAGGGGCGACCCCCAAGAGACACCGGCGTTGTTCACCAAGATATGGAGCGCGTCCGTCCGGGTCCCGACCTCGGCGGCGATGGCCTCAACCCCCGCGGCGCTGCCCACGTCGCCGGAAAACGCCTCGACCGTGCCGGAAAACCCCTGCCCGTTGATGTCTTCTGCGGCGGCGTCTACTTGGTGCGCCTTGCGCGAACAGATGATCACCCGCGCCCCGGCGGCGGCAAATCCCTGTGCCATCATAGCGCCGATACCCGACCCTCCGCCGGTTATCAGCGCGGTCTTTCCGGTCAGTGAAAATAGGCGTTCGATCATGGTGGGCGTTCCTTCTGACGTGTCGTTTCGATTGACAGCCTAGGGGTGTGGGCGTTTTTGGGAAGAAAAACGTTGCGACTGCGAAAGGTCAGCCATGACAGATGCTCTCCCCGAAACAATGTTCGCCGTGATCCAGACCCGCGACGGCTATTCTGGCCGCGCCGAAGGTCCAGTGATCGACGACGCCGCCAACTACCTGGAAAACGCCGACGTCCCAGTTCCAACCCCGGGTCCGGGCGAGGTGCTGATCAAGGTGCGCATGGCGGCGGTGAACCCGTCGGACATGCACTTCATCAAAGGCGAATATGGCCAGCCCAACGTCAAAGGTGCTCCGGCCGGCTTTGAAGCTTGCGGTGATGTGGTGGCCGCGGGCAAGGGCGCCGAAGGCCTGGTGGGCCAACGCGTGGGATTTGTGGCGTCGGTGTCAGGCGCCTGGGCCGACTACGCAGTGACTAACGCTATGATGTGTGTCCCGCTGCACCCGGATCTGCGGGACGAAGACGGCGCCGCGCAAATCGTGAACCCCTTGACAGCCATCGGCATGATCGACATCGCCGCTCAGGCTGGCGACGCAGTGGTTATCTCGGCGGCGGCAAGCCAACTTGGCAAGTTGATGATCGCGCTGGCCAAGGCACGCGGCCTGAAGACCATCGCGATGGTTCGGCGCATGGAAACCGCCCAAACGCTGATGGACCTGGGCGCGACGACGGTGCTCGACGTCACCGATGACGGCTTCGGGGACGCCTTCAAAGCGGCCTCTAAAGAACTGAAACCGCGTGTGTTTCTTGATGCGGTGACGGATCAGATATCGGAAACTGTTTTCGCCAATATGCCCAACAAGGGCCGCTGGATCATCTACGGCAAGCTGAGCCCCGCACCTGTGTCCATGTCACAGCTGGGCGGCTTGGTGTTCTCGCTCAAACAAATCGAAGGGTTCTGGCTCACCCGGTGGATGCAAGAACAGACGCCCGAACAGATGATGGCCTTCGCCAAAGAGGTGCAAGGCTATTACTTGGCGGGAACCTGGGCCACGGACGTAAGCACATATCTTCCGCTAAAAGATGTCGTCACGGGCCTCGCAAACGCCACTAAGCAGAAAGACGGCAAGGTGATGATCACCGCCTCCTAGGGGCTGCAGCCGGGCCCAAGCGGCCCGGCATCCTCTCACGGGCGACCGCTTGGGGCCGGCTAACCGGATCAGGCAGCGGACGCCGCATGGGTTAATCCAGTATCCAGCGCCGACAAGATGTGATCCACGTCTGTCTCTGAAATAATCAGCGGCGGCGAAATAAGGATGTTATGCCCGGAAACCCGCAGCATCGCGCCTGACTCATAGGCCGCCTGAGCCAACGCAGCCCCCACCGCCGGAACTGCGGGTTTCTTTGTGGCGCGGTCCGAAACTAACTCCACCCCGGTCATCAGTCCGTGCCCCCCGCGCACATTCCCGATGAGGTCGTGCTTTTCCATAAGCCGGGTGACGCCGTCGAACATCTGCGTACCTCGCGCAGCGGCGTTGACCACCACGTTTTGCTTTTCGATCTCGGTCACGCAGGCCACTGCCGCAGCTGCGCCGACCGGGTGGCCCGAGTAGGTGTAACCGTGGCCGATGGCCGCCCGGCCGGTTTCGTCGCCTTCGAAAACCTCGGCCACTGCTTCGGAAATCATGCAGGCGCCGAAGGGAAAGTAGCCGTTGGTGATGGCCTTAGCGATACACATCATATCAGGCGCCACGCCCCAATGGCGCGACCCGGACCAGTCACCGGTACGTCCGAAACCGCAGATTACCTCATCGGCGATCATAAGGATGCCGTGGCGGGTGCAGATGTCACGCATACCAGGCATAAAGCTCTCGTGAGGCACCATAACCCCGCCAGCACCCAAAACGGGCTCCATGATGAACGCGGCGATAGTGTCGGACCCTTCGAACGCGATCAGGTCCTCTGCCTCTGCCAGGATTAACTGCGCCAGGCGGGCCGGATCCTCTTCCCCGAACGGGTTGCGGTAGGGGTAGGGCGCTGTCAGGTGACGACAGCCCGGCAAAAGCGGCTCGTAGGAGGTACGAAAGCGGTTGTTACCGTTCACACTCGCGCCGCCAAAATGGGTGCCATGGTACCCCTTCTTCAGGCTCAGGAATTTGGTCCGGGTCGGGTTGCCTCGTACGCGGTGGTACTGGCGCGCCAGCCGCAGCGCCGTTTCCACGCTGTCGGACCCGCCGCTGGTGAAGAAAGCCCGACCCATGCCCTCGGGCGCAAAGAACTGGCGAAGCATCCAGGACAGCTCAATCGCGGCATCGTTCGACGTGCCCATGAAGGCGCTGTAGTAGGGCAGTGCATCAAGCTGGGCAGTGATCGCTGCCTTCACTGGATCGACGCTGTAGCCCAGGTTCACGTTCCATAGGCCGCCAACCGCATCAATAGTTGTGTGCCCGTCAATGTCGGTAATGCGCACGCCCTCGGCGCCGGTGATGATCTTAGGCGGCATCTTTAGGCTGGCGCCCGGGTGACCCATAGGGTGCCACATATGGCGGGCGTTATTTTCTTTAAGAAAGTTGTCGTCTTTAATGGGGGTGCCTTTCAGTGCTAGTCGGGGCCGCGGGTGTGTCCGCTGGCCGCGATCTGCCATCGGTTTGTGCCGGGGTGCCAGGAATGGCCGCCGGGCTTTACGCCAAGGCAGCAGGTGGGCTTAAGTGTGCGTGCCAGAAAGCTCCTGCCCTGACAACCCTGCGCGCTGCCCTTAGGGAAGCCTGGTCGGGGACCCGAAAACTGCCGCGACCAGATCGCCCTTCCACCCGCAGCATCTTTTCGCCAAGACTGTAGCGCATCGCATCCGAAAGGCGCGCCTATGAGCCAGAGCAACGACCTCGCCCAGCGCATCGGCGCCCAGCGCGAAGCGCCAGTGGGCGACCGGGGTCATTTTATCAATGGCGCAACCCGTCTTGGTGCGCCCATGGCCGTTAATTCCCCAATCGACGGAAAGGACTTCGCCACCATTACCGCAGGCACCGCCGATGACGTGGATCACGCCGTAGCCGCCGCCCGCGCGGCATTCGAAGACCGCCGATGGGCGGGCATGGCCCCCGCGGCCCGCGGCGCGGTTTTAACCCGCCTAGCCGATCTGATCACCGCCGAGGCTTTGTCGCTGGCCGTCCTAGGCGTGCGTGACAACGGGACCGAGATTTCAATGGCGCTCCGGGCCGAACCGGGAAGCGCCGCAGCCACCTTCCGCTGGTATGGTGGTGCGATCGACAAAATCTACGGCGAAATCGCCCCCACCGCAGGCTCCCACTTGGGTCTAATCCACCGGGAGCCAGTGGGCGTGATCGGGGCCATTGTACCCTGGAACTTTCCACTTATGATCGGCGCCTGGAAACTGGCGCCCGCGCTGGCAGCCGGGAATTCGGTGGTGCTGAAACCCGCGGAAACCGCGTCGCTGTCACTTTTGCGTCTAGCGGAACTGGCGTCCGAGGCGGGACTGCCGGACGGGGTCCTGAATGTGGTTACTGGCACCGGTGCCGAAGTTGGACAGGCCCTTGCTCTGCACCATGACGTGGGCGTTCTGACCTTCACCGGCTCAGGTGCCACGGGCCGCAAGCTTTTGCGATACGCCGCCGACAGCAACCTAAAGCGGACCTACCTTGAGCTTGGCGGGAAATCCGCCAACGTCGTATTTGCTGATGCCCCAGACCTCGCGCAGGCGGCCCAGGTTGCCGCTGGTGCCATCTTCCGCAACGCAGGCCAGGTCTGCGTCGCCGGATCCCGGCTTTTGGTCGAGGCATCCATTGCCGACGCCTTCTCCGCCCAGGTGACTGAAGCCGCCGAAGCGCTTAAAGTGGGCGATCCCCTTGACCCGGCGACCGAAATCGGCGCCGTGCACTCCGAGGCGCAATTGGCGCAAAACCTCGTTCATGTGCGGGCAGCCCAGGATGAGGGGGCGCGCTGCCTTTTGGGCGGCGCACGGATACGCGAAGACACCGGAGGCAGCTTCATGCAACCCACGATATTTACCGATGTGGCTGCCCACCATCGGCTCTTTCGGGAAGAGGTATTTGGCCCCGTACTCTCAATCACGCCCTTTGAGACCGAAGCCGAGGCCATCCACCTAGCCAACGCAACCGACTATGGGCTGGCGGGCGGGGTGTGGACCGCGGACCTGGGCCGCGCCCACCGCATGATCCGCGCCATCCGCACCGGCGTCGTCCACGTCAACTGCTATGGCGGGCCAGACGTAACCGTGCCTATGGCGGGCACGGGACAGTCAGGCAACGGCGCCGACAAATCCCTCCATGCTTTGGACAAATACACCGACCTCAAAACCGCTTGGATCGCCCTTTAAGGAAGCCCATGAACCGCCCCGACACACCCAGCCCCGACACCGCTGACCTGATCGCCCGCCGCCGCCGCGTCCTAGGTGGAGCACAGCTCTTTTACGACACGCCTGTGCACTTGGTAAGGGGTGAAGGGGTGCATGTCTGGGACGCAGACGGCACCCGCTTCTTGGACTGCTACAACAACGTGCCGCACGTGGGTCACTGCCACCCGCACGTGGTAGAGGCGATCTCTCGCCAAGCAGCCACGCTGAATACCCACACGCGCTACCTGCACGAAGGGGTTGTGCGCTACGGCGAACGGCTTACAGCGACCCTTGGCAAAGACCTAAGCGCGATGATCATGGTCTGCACCGGGTCCGAGGCAAATGACATCGCCCTGCGCATGGCCGAAGCCGCCACCGGCGGCAAACGCGGGATCATTGTCACCGACCACACCTACCACGGCAATACCACTGCTGTGGCGGCGCTGGGATCCACCAACCCTTCTGACACAAGCAACGCCGACCATGTGCGCCGCGTACCTGCCCCCGACACCTACCGGGGCGCAGACGCCGACGACTTTACCGCAGCGGTCGTAGCGGCCATCGCAGACTTAGAAGCAACAGAATACGGTTTCGCCGCGTTGCTGCTGTGCCCGTTTTTTGCAAACGAAGGTTTTCCAGACGTGGCGCACGGCTTCTTGAACGGGGCCGTGGCCGCCACCCGGGCCGCGGGCGGGCTTTTCATCGCCGATGAAGTACAACCGGGATTTGGCCGCCTAGGGGACGCCTTTTGGGGGCATACTCACCTGGGTGTCGTGCCGGATGTGGTGACCCTGGGCAAGCCTATGGGCAACGGCCATCCAGTAGCTGGTGTCGTCACGACAACCGAGATACTAAGCGCCTTCCGTGATGGGTTTCGCTACTTCAACACCTTCGGCGGCAACCCAGTCAGCGCGGCCGCGGCAAACGCGGTTCTCGATGTGCTAGAGGACGAGGAGCTTCCGGGCCAGGCCGCCGACACGGGCCGATATGCCCGCGCTTGCCTGGAAGAATTGGCACAGCGACACGCGGTTATCGGCGATGTGCGCGGAACGGGGCTTTTCTTCGGGGTCGAACTAACCACCGATCCTGCGGCCCGTACCCCGGCCACGGAATATACGCTGAGGGTAGTGGAAGCCTGTCGCCAAAGGGGTATCCTTTTGAACAAAAATGGTATCGGCTACGCGACCCTTAAAGTGCGACCAAACCTGCAGTTCCGCCGCGCCCATGTGGACCAGCTTGTAGATACGCTGGACCAGGTTTTCGAAGCGACCCCCCTGTGAACAACGCCGCCCCACCACTTGACCTATGGAATTTGCCTGGGGCGCAAGCGACGCTCCACGCTCACCGGGAAAATCGGGTTTACCGGGTGATCGCCCCTGGCGGAACCTTCGCGATGCGCGAACACCGCGACGGGTACCGTACCGCGGCAGAAATCACATCTGAAATGGATGCTATGGCCATGCTCTCACAGGCCGGTATCTCGGTCCCAACGCCGGTGGCGGGCGCCGATGGGGCATTTCTGCAAACCCGGGGCGCCGGACGGTGGAGCCTTCTGACCTGGCTCCCAGGCACACCTTTAGGCAACGCCGAGATACCAATTGCCCCTGCCGACCGCACCGGCACGTTCCGGGCCCTTGGTCAAGTAATGGCGCGCATGCACCGCGCCGCCGACGCCTGGACCCCACCTGCGGGCTTCACCCGCCCGGATTGGCGTGCGGAGGGTTTGTTGGGCGCAGTGCCGGTATGGGGCCGCTTTTGGGACCACCCGACGCTTGACCCCGCGGACCGCGATCTGCTGACGCAGTTTCGGGACGCGGCGGCCGACCACCTGTCGACCAGGACCCTCGACAGCGGCTTTATCCACGCCGACCTGCTTCGGGAAAACGTGCTTGTCGATGAAACACCCGGCGATGCTCCCTACAGTGGGCCTTCGATCCGGCTCATTGATTTTGACGACTGCGCCTGGGGTTATCGGTCTTTTGAGGTTGCCACTGCACTTATCCGCAACGGCGACGCCCCGGACTACGGCGATCTCGAAGCCGCGCTTTTAGACGGCTACCGGACGGAACGACCCTTCGACGCCGGTGACCTATCGCTTTTTATGGCGCTACGCCTGGCTACTTATGTGGGATGGATTGCCACACGACCGGACCTGCCAGACGCAGCCGCGCGCACCGCCCACAATATCGCTGCCGCCAACGCAGCCGCGCGCGCTTATCTTGACCGAGGCGCCTGGCGCTAAACTAAACGCAAGAACTAAGAGGCCCCAACTACCACGCAGCGGCCACCCTTCTTAATTGTAAAAATACTCAAAGACCCGACCTCTGTGAGCGCCACCCACGCTCAATGAGCGAGCGCCAACCGCCAGGCTTTGGCCATCACCGTCGGCACTTCGCCTGGGGAAATATCCCGACGCCAACGACCCTCAGAAGGTGCGGCCGTCACCCCGCGGGCAACCTGCACCGCCAGGCGCAGATGGAAGTGG
The DNA here is from genome assembly GCA_039026255.1 of Pseudomonadota bacterium. Lineage (GTDB taxonomy): Bacteria > Pseudomonadota > Alphaproteobacteria > Rhodobacterales > Rhodobacteraceae > Amylibacter. The sequence goes on along the minus strand of JBCCMR010000009.1, from coordinate 2,311 downwards.
GTGAATGTGTGGCGCACTTCGCCCACCGGCGCCCAGTCAGCCCGCACCGGCGGGCACGGATCCAGCGGAGCCTCGGCCCACGGGGTACCAGGAAATCCTAGCGTACCCCCCAAAAGACCACTGTCGGGGCGGGTCTCTAAGAGCACTGCGCCGTCGCCACGGAAGGCAACAAAGACAGTCCCGCCACGCACAGGCTTCGGCTTCTTGGGTGTCTTGACAGGATAAACCTCGGCGTCGCCTGCGGTGCGCGCCGCACAGCGGTCGAACCAGGGGCAGATACCGCAACTCGGGGACCGCGGCGTACAGATCGTCGCCCCCAGATCCATCACTGCCTGGGCGTAGTCGCCCGGCCTGCGAAGCGGCGTCATTCCCGCCGCCAAACCGCGCAACCGCTCTTTTGATCCGGGCAGCGGGTCCGCGACCCGAAAAAGCCGCGCCATCACCCGCTCCACATTCCCGTCAAGCACTGTCGCAGGGGCGTCGAACGCAATCGCTGCTATGGCGGCGCTTGTGTAGGGACCGATGCCAGGCAATTCCCGTAATTCTTCTTCGGTCTGAGGGAACGCGCCGCCGCAGGCAACCACGGCCCGGGCACATTTCAACAGGTTGCGCGCCCGCGCATAATAGCCCAGCCCGGCCCAGAGCGCCATAACATCCTCGTCTGCCGCAGCGGCCAAAGCCTCCACCCGCGGCCACCGGGTCACAAAGGTCATGAAATAGCCGCGCACCGCAGCCACAGTTGTCTGCTGCAGCATCACCTCCGAAAGCCACACATGATAGGGATCGGGCCGCACACCGGCCAAGCGATCCTGCGGCGCCACACGCCAGGGCATCACCCGCGCGTGGCGGTCGTACCAATCTAAAAGCACTTCGGCTGATGTGACGCTGTCGTCACGCAAGTTTTATCCCTCGCTCCCTGCGCCCCCTACCGTTTTAGGGGATTGGCCGTTAGGTTAAGGGATCACTAACCCGGTTAGAACCATGGCCAGCCAAAAACCTTATGCGGCAAAGCGCGCCGGACGCGGTTTTCAACGCACAGGATCGCTTTTGGCGTCCCGCATTCGCCGCGCGGGCGAGAGTCGCGGGTTCAGCGAAACCAGGCTTTTGACCCACTGGCCCGAAATTGCTGGCGAAGCGGTCGCGGCCATGTGCCGACCGGTCCAGATTACGTATGGACGCGGCGGCCTAGGCGCCACGCTCACTGTACTATCAACCGGGGCCCAGGCGCCGCTTTTGCAGATGCAGCTTCCTGCCATCCGCGAACGGGTAAACGCCACCTATGGCTACGCCGCCATCAGCCGTATTCGCATCACCCAGACCGCACCCCAGGGCTTTGCGGAGCCCGCTACCACCTTCGCGGGCGCCCCGGCAAAGCCCGCCGAACTCAGCCAGACAGAAACTGCCCGGGTTGCCGAAAGCGTGGCCCAGGTAGAAGACCAAAGCCTCAAAGCCGCGCTCGACAGGCTCGGGCGCAACGTACTTATGAAAGCCAAATCCTGAAAGGACCGACCATGCCGACCCGTCGCACCACCCTGGCCCTGATGGCCGCCACCGTGCTCAGCCCTATCGCATTTGCCAGGGCCGCCCAGGCCCAGGACGCAGAGCTCGTGCAAGAAATGGCCCTGGGCGCCGAAGACGCCCCTGTCACAGTGATCGAATACGCCAGCTTCACCTGCCCGCACTGCGCCCGTTTCCACGAAACTGTCTTCCCGCCGCTCAAGGAAAACTACATCGATACCGGTAAGGTGCGCTTTATCTCGCGCGAGGTTTATTTTGATCGGTTCGGGCTTTGGGCTGGGATGATGGCCCGTTGTGGCGGCGGCGATCGCTACTTTGGCATCGTCGACATGCTGTACAAACGTCAGGCCAGTTGGAGCCGGGCAGGCGATCCCGCATCTGTCGTGGGCGAAATGCGAAAGATCGGCCTGACGGCGGGGCTGACCAACGAAGACCTCGACGCCTGCTTCCAGGACCAAGCCAAAGCCGAAGCCCTGGTCGCCGAGTACCAAAAGAACGCCAGCGCCGACAACGTGGAGGCCACGCCCACGCTTATTATCAACGGCACGAAGCATTCCAACATGGGCTACGGCGCCCTGGCCGCGATTATCGACCAGGAACTCGGCTCCTGACGGGGGACGCACCGCTCGCCGGGCTGCGGGTCGTTGAACTGGCGCGCATCCTGGCGGGTCCCTGGGCCGGGCAGACTCTGTCCGACTTGGGCGCCGAAGTTATCAAGGTCGAAGCCCCCGGCGGCGACGACACCCGCACCTGGGGACCACCCTTTGTGGACCGGGGCGACGACGTATCGGCG
>JBCCMR010000008.1:0-20597 GCA_039026255.1 Pseudomonadota bacterium | reverse complement strand
GTTCATGACGTGCTGAACGTTTTTATGGCCACGGGTTTTATGCCAGACACCAAACAGTACTTTATGAAAGCAAGTCCGGTTCGGCCTGGCGATTACCTTGAATTTTTTGCCGAAACAGACCTTTTGGCTGGGTTATCGGCCTGTCCAGGCGGCGACTGCAGCAGCGAACATTCGTCTGATGCCGCGGCTTGCTACCCCCTCGGCGTGGAGGTGCTAGCGCCCGAAAAAGGGGCGCTTGATGGCTGGGTGCCGTCTGAGCGGGCGTCCTATGACCGAAGCCACGGGCGCTAGCGGCTCCTGGCAACTCGCGCAAAGGGCCAAATGCTGGTTTCAAAAACGGACCAGTGCATTTCCACCGATAGCGGTTTTACCCGGACCTGAGACTGGGCGCACTACGGGCAAGACGCAGGGCTTTCCTGCCCGCCAATGCGCACATTCACGGGCCGCGACCCGGCTCGTCAGCGCAAAGGACGGGCCAGCGCCCGCCAATGACCTGGCCTCTAGTCGCCCTCAAAAACCACTTCCGATTTGGTAAGGAAAGCCGCCGCCGCGCGGCGATGGTCTGCGGTCTGCATCGCCTTGACCATATTTGCCGCTTCTTCGCGCATCGCATCGCGTAGGGGCAGGACCATGTTGCGGTTGTGGTTTTCCTTCATAAGGCGCAACGCAACTGGGGCACCTTGGGCAATCCCAGCCGCGTAGGCCTGAACCGCAGCGCCAAAGTCTTGGGCGGGAAGGATGCGGTTGAAGATACCCAGGCTTTGCGCCTCTTCCAGTTCAATGCGACGGCCGGTGAAGAAAACTTCTTTCGCGCGTCCCGGTCCGATGAGCCGCGCCAAAAGCCACGAGCCGCCCCAGTCACCGGAAAGCCCGATGGCCCCAAATGCAGGCACCAGGGCTGCCGTGGGCGCCGCCACGCGCAGGTCGCAGGCCAAAGCCACGCCCATGCCTGCGCCAGCAGCCGGCCCTGGCAGCGCAGCAATTGTGGGTTTGGCATGATCAAAAATACGCAAGGTGCCGCCTTCCTGACGCGCGCGCAAACTGCGGACCATGTCATCAACCGGTGGCGCGCCTGCCCCCTGCAAATGCGCCCCCATGCGCGATACGTCGCCACCCGCGCAGAACGCGCTCCCTGCCCCGGTGAGAACGACGACGCGCACGTCGGCATCCTCCTCGGTAAGGTCGAGCGCCCGGGAAAGCCCGTCAAGAAGCTCGGGGCTCATGGCGTTACGCTTTGCTGGGCGATTAAGCGTCACGGTGGCAACATGATCGGCAACCGTGCAGATCAGTTCCTCGGTGCCAGTATCGAGACTGCGCATTAGGCGTTTCCTTTTCCTGCGGGCGCGGTTGCGCCGTTTGAGCTGGGCACAGACGCCCAATGGGAAAGCGCCGCCTGGGCGACACCCTCCCCCCATTCCTGGACAAAATGGCCTGTGTCGGGCAACTCTAACGGCGCAGGGCAACCGCGGATAACCTGGCGAAGGGCCGCCATGACTGGCACACCCAGCACCGGGTCAGCCTTGCCCACGGCCATAAAGCTTTCCCCTGACCACTCCTGCGAAAGATATGCGATAGCCGCGCGGCTGTGGTCGATCCCCTCCATGTCTGGGTCAGTCATGACCATCGCCGGAAAACGTCGAACCCCGGCTTTAGCCTTTTCATCGGGGAACGGCGCATCATAGGCCGCCGCCTCTTCCGGGGTGAGATGTGGACAAGAACGCGCCATAAGCCGCCCAACGGCCAGGTCTGGGTTGGCGGCCACATAGGCGCGCCAGGCATCAAAGCCAGGCCCGGCCTTTTCGCCCACTGGGAGCGTCGTGTTCATGACCAAAAGCCGCTTAAAAAGCACCGGTCGAGCATGGGGCAGCGTTAACCCCAAAAGCCCGCCCCAGTCCTGCACCACAAGTGTGATCTGACGTAACGCCAGCCAGTCGATAAGTTCCAGCATCATATTTCGGTGCCAGTCAAAGCCGTAAACTGCGTCATCGGTTGGTTTATCAGACCGACCAAATCCCAACCAATCGGGCGCCACAACCCGATAGCCTGCGCCAAGAAAAACCGGGATCATGCGCCGGTAAAGGTAGGCCCATGTCGGCTCCCCGTGGAGGCACAGCACAACAGGCGCGTCCCGCGGCCCCTCGTCTACGTAGTGCACCCGCAACCCCGCGTAACCCGGCAGACTATCCAGGTAGTGCGGGGCGTAGGGCCAGTCTGGCAAAGTCTCAAACCGGCTGTCGGGGGTGCGGAATATGTCCATGGGGGCTCCGGGTCTGGGGCAGCGCTCGCTTACCCTAGGCAGCGGCTGTGAAAGCTGTCAAACACCGCCGCAGGTAACCTTGCGACACAAACGGGAGACTGGGATGGGCGATAGGGGCGACAGCCAAAACGGCGATGACGAGCATCCCGCGGCACCAGTTGAATATCGCCAGCACCGATTTGCGGTGCCCCCAGGGGCGGTCGACCTGACGCTGATCCGCCACGGCGAGTCTGAACCTGCGCGCCCGAACGAAAGCTTTCCCATGGTCGATGGTCACGGGGACCCGGCCCTACACCCGGCAGGCCATGCCCAGGCCCAAGCGGTGGCCGAGCGCCTGGGTGGCGAACACTTTGACGCGCTATATGTCACTACGCTGCGCCGCACGCACCAGACGCTTGCACCCCTTGCGGCGCAACTGGGGATGACACCGGCGGTGGAACCGGACCTACGCGAGGTGTGCCTCGGGGACTGGGACGGCGGGCTTTACCGGATCAAAGCCGCCGAACAGGATCCAATTTTCATGGCCTCGATCGAAACCGGGGAATGGGGGCTTATCCCTGGGGCGGAAACGACCGCCGCTGTGCAGGCCCGCGTGGGTGCGGCGCTCGACAGGATGGCCGCAGTCCACCGGGACCAGCGGGTGGCCGCCTGTGTGCATGGCGGCGTCATCGCCGCGGTTATGGCGCTGGCCACCGGCGCGCGTCCGTTTGCCTTTTTAGGGGCCGAAAATGGGTCGATCCACCGCCTGGTCCTGCATGAAACGCGCATTCGCGTGCGGACCTTCAACGACACAGGCCACTTGGCCAAGGCTTAGCCAACGGCCTAGGCCGCAACCGGGACAACCAGCATCGCAAAAGACCGCCTTTGACCACCCCCATTTTAGAAAAGTCATAGCCTCGCATGTCAAAGCCCAAGCAGACGCACTTTTCAGCTTCGGCCAAGGTCCGTCGACCGGACAGGCAAAACTCCCGGTTGCCGCATGTCCCGCGATTTTGGGCGTGGTCCCTGCGCGAACGCTCCACCATGATAGCCCATCGCCAGCGCCGCAAAACAGTCGCCCGCAACCATACGTGGCAACCAGACCGACCCGCCCCGACACACCCTTAGGGCCCGTCCCTTCTTCTCTGTCAAAAATACTCAAAAACCTCGGCTGCCCCGGGGCGCCAAGGTCGCAGGGGCGCCCCTACCCGGCTACAGCCGCCGGGTCCCGCAGTTCACGCGTCAGGGCCACAATTTCGCCCAGCGCGGCCTCGAGGCGCTCATCCTCGACGGTAAGTGCCACGCGTACGTGGCCCGCAGCGCTTGCGCCAAAGCTTTCACCGGGCATCACAGCGATGCCTCGGCGGTCCAAAAGCAGGTTGGCAAACGCCTCCCCGCTCAATCCTGTCGCACGAATATCAAGCATGGCGTACATAGCCCCGTCCGCTGGGATCAGCCGCACCGCGTCCTGGCCTTCAAGCACCCGTGCGGTAAGACCGCGGCGGCGGCGAAATACTTCGGCCACGCGCGTTTCGATGGCCGCACCCTGGCGCAGGGCAAATTCGGCGGCGTCCTGGATAAAGCCGGGCACCCCGTAGGTGTTGATCGTAGACAGATCAAGTACGCGCCTGATCGCCTCCGCAGGTCCGATCACCCATCCGCAACGCCAGCCAGTCATGGCATGACTTTTGGACATGGACCCCACCACAAAGCAGTGCTCGGCCATGCCTGGCAGCGCCCGGGGACTGAGATGTTGGCCCTCCCAGACCATGGTATCGTAGACCTCATCTGATATCAGCGCCACATCCGCGGTCCGACAGGCCTGCGCAATCATGTTCAGCGTCGCACGCGGGTAGACTGCCCCGGTGGGGTTGTTAGGCGTATTGATCAGAAGCGATTTTGCCCCTGGAAGGTGCGGCGCAAGATCGGCCTCCACGGGTAGAAAGCCGTTTTCGGATCGGGTTGGCACCGCTTGCGCCCGCGCGCCCAAGGCCCGGATACCCCCCGGGTACGTGGCATAGTAGGGGTCGATATAAAGCCCGGTTTCCCCAGCATCGAGCACTGCCAGGTGCGCCGCAAAAAGCGCAGCCTGGCCGCCTGTGGTGACGATCACGTTGTCGGGGGTGGTGGCCACGCCGGTCCGTGCCGTCACCCGGGCCGCGATGGCTTCCCGCAACCCTTGGGACCCGGGTACGGCTGCGTAGCCCGTGTTGCCGGCCCGCAAAGAGGTTTCGAGCGCTTCCATAATTTCCGGGTCTGTCTTTTGGTCATGCTCGCCGATTGTCAGTTCGGTGACCGGTTCACCGGCCGCGGCCATGCGGCGCGCGCGGTAAAACACATCCCATCCGTCTGACCCGTCGCCGGTGATAGAGGTGATGGCGCGAGACAACCGCATGGCAGGCTCCCCTTTCGGTCAGAATTTTAGGGTGCCGAAGGCTGACCACGGATCTCGTGCCTTGGCAAGCCATGGACACCAAGACAAATGTGGCGTCAGCTTGGCGCTTGCTCAATTTGCCGATGCGGCCAAGGGCGAGGAAACCGCCGAGGCCTGCGCCTGATCGGTGACACAGCCAACACAGGGCCGACGCCCTGAGGCCCGCGTTCCAAATGACTTCTGCCACTACGTGTTTGGGCTTGCCCGTAGCTAGCTCATCGGTGCGGCCGCACCGACGGGAAACGGTGCCCTCCATTGGGCGCCCCTTTCCAACCGCAACAAACCTATAGTCCGTTCCCCGGGTCCAGCATGCGCGTATCACCTGCGCAGCATGCTGCTCTCTACCGCGGACCAATGCCCTCGGTTAAAAGCCCTTGCCAGAATGTCGCTGGCGGGTATGTTCGGCCCCATGAGCACACCTCACCGAGATACGGCTCCGTTCGGTAAAAACGCCGCTGGGTTTCTCTTGGCCTCAGGGCGATGTTGGTGCGGCGCCACCAGCTGACGTAGGGCGCCTTTGCGGCGCAATTCTGCTACGCGTTTTTTTTGCGCAACCAACACCCCATTTTTCGTTTAACAAGGCGCCGTCTCATGACTGATGCTCTGCACCCCGCCATCACCCTTTATAATTCGCTTACCCGCCAGAAAGAGGCTTTTGAGCCCATCGTAGCCGGGGAGGTCGGGCTCTATCTCTGCGGTCCCACGGTCTATGACCGGGCGCACCTAGGCAACGCACGCCCGGTGCTGGTCTTTGACATCCTCTACCGCCTGCTGCTGCGCCAATTCGGGCCAGGCCAAGTCACCTATGTGCGCAACTTCACCGATGTGGACGACCGCATCAACGAGACCGCCGCTGCGCGTAAGGCAGCCGGGGCGCCCGGCACATTAGAAGAGCTGATCCGCGACCGATCCGACGAAACAATCGCGTGGTATTTGGCCGACATGGACGCGCTCGGCGCCCTACGTCCCAACCACGCACCGCGCGCCACAGAATACATCGCGCAAATGATCGCCATGATTGCAGGTCTTGAAGCAGACGGTTTTGCTTATGCGCGCGAAGGTCATGTGCTTTTCCGGGTGCGCCGCTACGAAGAATATGGCGCTTTGTCTGGTCGGTCTCTGGACGATATGATCGCTGGCGCCCGTGTCGAGGTCGCACCCTTTAAGGAAGACCCCATGGACTTTGTCCTTTGGAAACCCTCTGACGCGGCGCTTCCAGGGTGGGAAAGCCCGTGGGGCCGCGGGCGGCCGGGCTGGCATATCGAATGCTCTGCCATGGCGCGGGCGCTTTTGGGGGACGAGTTCGACATTCACGGGGGTGGCAATGACCTAATGTTTCCACACCACGAAAACGAAATCGCCCAAAGCCGCTGCTCCGGGCATGATTTCGCACGGGTCTGGATGCACAACGAAATGCTTCAGGTCGAAGGCAAAAAGATGTCCAAAAGCCTCGGCAACTTTTTCACCGTGCGCGACCTTTTGGACGAAGGATATCCGGGCGAGGTGATCCGCCTGGTGATGCTGGGCACCCACTACCGCAAACCCATGGATTGGACCGCGTCAAAGGCAGAGGCCGCCCGCACGGTGTTGCGCAGATGGTATGGCCAGGTGGACGGGCGTTTGCCCGTCGACCCAGATGACACAGTGTTGACGGCGATATCCGATGACCTCAACACCCCCGCAGCCATTGCCCGGCTACATGAACTTTCGGCTGCGGGCGACGCGACCGGGCTCGCGGGATCCCTGGAGATGCTAGGGCTTTTGAACGGTGCGCCCCCTGCTTGGGCCAGCACCCGACACCCGGCGCTGGATCAGCTAGAGACGCGCATGACGTCCATGCGAGCCCAGGCAATCGCCACAAAGGACTTTGCTGCCCTAGACGCGCTGAAATCGTCGCTGACCGAGGCGGGGGTCGAGGTACGCATGGCCAAAGATGGCGTCAGCCTGGCAGAGGCGGCAGGATTTGATCCCGCGCGGGTAGAAGCCCTGGCCTAAGAGGGCAGTCGCGACCCGGGTCCGAACTTGCCCCCGGATCTGCCATTGGGCTGCGTCTTATCGGGGTTGACCGCGCGGGCGGGGTGGTCTTTTCCTCGCGCATGACCACGGGACGCTTGACCATCAATTTCGATGCTATCGCCGCGAATTGGCGTGCGATGGCGGCGCTGTCGGCCAGCGAAACCGGCGCCGTAGTCAAGGCCGACGGCTACGGCTGCGGCGCGGGCGCCGTGGGGCAGTGCCTGGCGCGCGCCGGCGCCCGTCGCTTTTTTGTGGCTGCCTCTGAAGAAGGGGTCGCCTTGCGCCGGGCCCTGGGGCCGGGGCCTGAAATATTTGTTTTTTCTGGCGCCGGTGCCGGCGATGGGCCGCAGCTTCGGGGCCACGATTTGATACCCCTTCTTAATAGTGCTGAGCAGGCGCGCGACTGGCTTCCGGGCGGGGGCGCCTTCGGCGTGCAGATTGACAGCGGCATGAACCGACTGGGCATGGAGCCCGAGGATTTTGCCGCGCTGCGCAACCAACTGACCGGGGCGCGGCTAATCATGTCTCATCTGGCCTGCGCCGACGAACCCGACCACCCCATGAACGCCCGCCAATTGGCGACCTTCCGGGATGCCACAGACGGCTTTGCCGCGTCCCGATCGCTGGCCGCCACGGGCGGGATCCTCTTGGGGCGCGATTTTCACTTCGACCTAACCCGCCCGGGTGTGGGGCTCTACGGCGGGGCGCCCTTTAGTGACGCGCGTCCGGTGGTCAGCGTAGAGCTTCCAGTGATCCAGACCCGCCCCGTGGCGCCTGGCGAATCCGTGGGCTACGGTAATGCCTGGACTGCCACGCGATCCAGCCGGGTGGCCACGGTGGCGGCAGGCTACGCCGACGGGCTCTTGCGTGGGATCGGCGCGGGGGGCGTGGCGCTTTATGCGGGCGACACGCCCTGCCCGCTGATTGGCCGCGTCAGCATGGACCTGATCACTGTGGATGTCACAGATCTGGGCACGGTTCCCGACACGCTTTCCATCCTCAACGCACAGCAGACCGTGGACGACCTGGCCCGCGCCGCGGGCACCATCGGCTACGAGGTGCTGACTTCGCTCGGGCACCGCTATGCCCGCGCGACGGCGGGAGCCCACGCCCCCGACGTAGCACCTGCAGGGACCGCGACATGAACCTTGTGAGCGGCTTTCTGGGGTCCATAGGCGGCTCGGTCTTGGGGCTTCTCGGGGCAATCGGGCGCATCATGATCTTTGCCGGGCTCAGCGTCAGCCATATGCTGCGTCCGCCGTTTTATGCCCGCGAGTTTGGCGCGCAACTCCTGCAGATCGGCTATTTCAGCCTGCCGGTGGTGGGTCTGACGGCGCTTTTCACCGGTGGAGCGCTAGCTCTGCAGATTTATTCCGGCGGCGCGCGGTTCAACGCCGAGGCGGTCGTGCCCACGGTTGTGGCAATCGCAATGGTGCGCGAACTGGGCCCTGTCCTGGGCGGGCTGATGGTCGCCGGGCGCGTGTCGTCGTCTATCGCGGCCGAACTAGGCACGATGCGGGTGACCGAACAAATCGACGCGCTTACCACGCTAAGCACGAACCCGCTGAAATACCTCGTCGTTCCGCGCCTGGTGGCGGCGACCGTGGCGATGCCTGTGCTGGCCTTTATCGGTGATGTGATCGGCATCATGGGCGGTTTTTTGGTGGGCACCCAGCGTCTAGACTTTAACCCGGCCACCTACATCAACAACACGCTCGACTTTCTGGAATTCGGCGACGTGGCAAGCGGGCTTGTGAAGGCAGCGGTCTTCGGTTTCATCGTGGCGCTGATGGGGTGTTATCACGGGTATAACTCTGGCCGCGGCGCCCAGGGCGTGGGCCGCGCCACCACCAACGCCGTCGTTAGCGCGAGCGTCCTGATCCTGGCATCGAACTACGTCTTGACGGAGGTCTTTTTCACGTCATGACCGGGTTCACCCCTCAGAAACGCCCCTCAATCTGGACCAGCCATCCATGGGCGAGAACGGGCCGTGCATTCGGCAGGTGGCGCGCGACACACCTTTTCTGGACGCGCGTTACCCAGCGCGACGCAAGGCCCCTTCTACACCCAGCGCGTAGGCTTGTCGCCTTATGATCACGCTCGAGAACATACATAAATCCTTCGGCCTTAACCACGTCCTGCGCGGCGTCGACCTGACAGTGGACAAAGGCGAAAGCCTGGTCATCATCGGTGGCTCGGGCACCGGCAAATCGGTGACCATCAAATGTGTGCTAGGCCTTGTGGCCCCCGATCAAGGCAAAATTACCGTGAACGGCGCTGACGCCACCCAAGGCGACCGGGATGCGTTTTTGCAGCAATTTGGAATGCTTTTTCAAGGCGGAGCGCTCTTTGATTCGCTCAAAGTCTGGGAAAACGTCGCTTTCCGGCTTCTACGCGGTGCCCTAAAACGCCCAAAAGCTGAGGCGCGCGAGATCGCGGTTGAAAAACTGCGCCGTGTGGGTCTGCGCCCCGAGGTGGCTGACCTTTTCCCCGCGGAGCTTTCGGGCGGAATGCAGAAACGTGTAGGCCTCGCAAGGGCGATCGCCGCGGATCCGGCGATCATTTTTTTCGACGAGCCGACAACCGGTCTCGACCCGATTATGTCGGGCGTTATCAACGAACTTATTCGCGAAATCGTCACCGAAATGGGCGCCACGGCCATGACCATAACCCATGACATGTCTTCGGTGCGCGCTATCGCCGATCAGGTGGCCATGCTCCACGACGGGCGCGTCCAGTGGGCAGGCCCCGTGGGCCAGATGGACGCCAGCGGCGACCCTTACCTCGATCAGTTCATCAACGCCCGAGCCGAGGGGCCCATCGAGGCGGTGCGGTGACGCCCAAAGTCGTCGCCTTAGCCACCGTGCGCGACGAAGCCCCCTATATCGTGGACTGGCTGGGCTGGCTTTCGGCCATTGGGATCGAGCACGCGGTGGTTTACGAAAACGACAGCACGGACGGCACGGGCCGTCTGCTCGCGGCGTTGGCAGCAACGGGGCGCGTGACCTATGTGCCCAACGGCGCCGGCGTGCCGATGGCCGCGGAGCTACGCGATCTGCCACCCCAACGCCGCGCCTATGCCAGAGCAACCCGCAACCCCCGCGTCCAGGGAGCGGACTGGATTTTTGTCCATGACGTGGACGAGCTCCTTGAATTGCCCTGGGACGGCACAGTGCAGGGAATGATTGCCCGCCTAGGGGAACCCGACGTGGTCTCCATGCCCTGGCGCAACATGGCCGGCGGCGACGACCGCGGCCCGGCACCGGTCTGGGACCGTTTCCCCTGGGCCACAGCGCCGGACGCGCCCAGCCCCGTGCGCAGCCTTCGCCAAGTCAAATCCATCTTCCGACCCGGGGTGAGCCGGTTCTACAACCTCCACAAACCCCGGGCATTCCGGGAAGGTGTGCGCTGGGTCTGCCCGAACGGCGAAGATATCCGTGCCCGGCTGCGGCGCACAAACACGCTCGAACCCTTCGACTACGCCCGCGCCAACCTACGCCACTACCACCTGCGAAGCCCGCCGGAGTTCGCCGTGAAAGTGGTGAAAGGGTTTGCCTGCACGGACCTGGCTACCAGAGGCCAGCTGGGCATGGCGATGTATGACGCCTGGGACCTCGACGACAATTTCCTGCCCGCTGGGGCAACGGCGGCTCAAGCGGCCGACCACGCGGCCGCCCTGCGTAGTCACCCCGCCGTAGCCGCGGCAGAACGTGACGCCCGCGCCCGCCACCGGCATCTTCAGGACCTGGCCGCCGCAGCGGTGGCATCTTGCGAAGCGCTTCACGAGGTGACGCTGCGATATCGCCTGGCGCCCCAAGTCGCCCTACACTTTGAGACGGAAGTTTGGCAGCCGATGCGATTACTGGACTGACTTTGCTGGTTCCCGAAAAAAGGCTGCCCGCCGCCATCTCTTGGCAAAGGTCACGCATAGAAATGCCGCGCCTGGTTTAAGCACCGAAGCCAAGTGGCTTCTCCCTTGGGATGGGTCCCAAAGCCCGCTAGCACGCCAGGCCAGTTGGGGCGCGCCAACCGCCGGCGCAAAGCGCGGCGTCGCGCGCTTCAGCACCAGTTCCCCTTTGCCACCGAGCAAAACCATGTCATGGAGAACACCCGCTTTCTTCCCAAGGGACCGCGCCCATGACCAGTCGCCGCCCGGGCGCCGCGGGCACGGCCCCGGGAACCGGGACGCCGGTGCCAATCGCGAACCTTCTCGAACCGCTCCCGCCGGAGGCGGTGCCCTTGCGATTAATGGCCACCTCAGACCTGCACGTGCACGTTCTGGCCTGGGACTATTACGCTGACCGGGGCAGCAAGACCGCGGGGCTGGCACGCACCGCGGAGCTAATCGCCGCGGCCCGGGCGGGGGTGGGGCAAAGCCTGCTTTTGGACAATGGTGACTATCTGCAGGGCAACCCGCTGGGTGATCTGATGGCGGAACGCGGCCTTGAACCGGATACGCCGCACCCGATGATCGGTGCCATGAACGACCTTGGCTATGACTGCGGCACCCTGGGCAACCACGAATTTAACTACGGTGTGCCGTTCTTGAACTCTGCAAATGCGGGCGCCAACTTTCCCATTGTCTGCGCCAACTTGGCCCGGTGTCTTGGAGCGACGCCAACCGACGATGACCTGCCCTACCCGCCCTATGCGCTTTTGACACGGCACTTGGCGGACGGGCACGGAAGTACTCATGCACTGACTGTGGGTGTGCTCGGCCTACTTCCGCCCCAGGTGCTCACCTGGGACAGGCGCCATTTGGAAGGCTTTTGCGCGCGGGATATGGTCGAGGCCGCAGCCGCATGGATACCCCACCTGCGCGCCGCGGCGGTCGATGTGGTGGTGGTGCTTTGCCATGCGGGCATCGAAGCGGGGCCTTGGCGCCCGCGCATGGAAAATGCCGCCGCCCACGTGGCGGCATTGCCCGGTGTGGATGCACTGGTTTCAGGCCATACACACCTGGTCTTCCCTCCCGAACATTACTCCCTGACCCCAGCAGATGCGCCCTCGTCCGTCGCACAATCGGTCTTGGCCGCCCCAGGAACCGCCCCAGCAATTGACCCCGTGGCCGGAACCCTTGCCGGGCGGCCCGCGGTGATGCCAGGGTACTGGGGATCGCACCTGGGGATTATCGACCTAGCGCTTTTGCCCGCGCATCGCGGTTGGCGGGTAGCGCAGGCGGCGTCGCGGGCCTTTCCTGTTAGGCCCGAAGGCAGAGGCGACCCGTCCATTGCCCGGGCGGCGGACCAGGCCCACCGCGCCACCCGCGCCCGCATTGCAGAGCCGGTGGCGGCCACACCGGTGGCCCTTCAGACCTACACGGCGCTCTTGGGGGATACGGCGGCGGTCCGGCTGGTGAATGACGCCCAGACCTGGTGGACCCGGGCGACCCTAGGCCGCGGCATCCCCGGCGCAGACCACGCACGCCCCATCCTTTCGGCCGCTGCGCCTTTTAAGGCGGGCGGGCGCGGCGGGCCGCATTATTTCACAGACATTGCCGCAGGGCCAATATGCTTGCGCCACGTGGCTGACCTTTACCTTTATCCCAATACGCTGCGGCTACTGGAATTGAACTTCGGCCAAGTGGCTGAATGGCTAGAGCGGTCTGCGGCAATCTATGCTGAGGTCACCCCGGGCCGCCTGGACCAGCCGCTTTTTGCCGGTGACGCCCCTTCCTACAATTTCGACGTGGTCGGGGGGCTGGCGTATCACATCGACCCCAGCCAACCCTCCCGATATGACGGCCAGGGGCGGCTGGTGGCGCCGGGGGCCAACCGGATCAAGAACCTAACCTGGAAGGGCGCCGCGCCCGACCCGGACGCACCGGTCTATCTGGCCACAAACACCTACCGGGCCGGCGGTGGCGGTGACTTCCCCGGCGCTGCCAGCGCCCGCGTTGTGTGCGACAGTGAAGCGCCGGTGCGTGATATCTTGGCCGATTTCCTACGCGCGGGGGGAGCGGATACGCTGGATCGACCGGGCAGTTGGAGATTTGCCCCTATGCCGGGAACAGGGGCAGTGTTCACCACCGGCCCCGGTGCCCGCGCGGTTATCGCAAACGGGGCGGACCCGCGGCTTGAGGTCTTGGAAGAGAACGCTGACGGAACCCTGCGCTGTCGGCTGGCTTTTTGAAAAGTGCCCCGTAGGGCGGGACCGCAACGGGCCACTGAGGCGTCCAAATTCGGGCGCTAGTCCAGGCCCAGCGCCTCCACTATTTGCGTGATCTGACCCGACACCCACGCCGTTTGGTCAGCGCCCGGTTGGCGCCCGCGAAGGGTTTCAGCCAACGGGTCCGGCGCCTGGATCGCGCTGCGGGCCAGGGTTTGGATTGCCGCGTGTCCGCAGAAGGGAACGTAGGCCTCTGAATAGCCGCCCTCGTGGACCAAGACCAACTTGCCATCGCAAAGCGCGTCCGCCCAGGACATGGTCATCGCGGTCATAGTCGCAAAAGTCTCCGCAGAGCAGAGCATATGGGCTAGTGGGTCAAACGCGCCGGCATCAAATCCGCAGGCGACAACAATAAGGTCCGGACGGAAATCGGCGACCGCTGGGCCGACGATCCGCTCCATCACCTCAATGTAGGTCGCATGCCCACATCCCGGAGGGAGCGGGACGTTTATGTTTGCCCCGTCCCCGTCGCCCGATCCGCGGTCGTCAAAGCTGCCGGTGTCGAGCGGATAGTTTCGGTCCTGGTGGATCGAGATCGTCAGAACGTCGGCGCGATCCAAATAGATTGCTTCGGTGCCGTTGCCGTGGTGCACGTCCCAATCGATCACCACCACGCGGTCAGCCAGCCGCTGGGCAAAGGCGTCTTCGACGCCGATTGCGATGTTGTTGAGAAGGCAAAACCCGTTCGGGAAGTCGGGCAAACAGTGGTGTCCCGGCGGCCGGGAAAGCGAGTAAGCATTGGCCAAACGCCCCTCGGCCACCTGGACGATGGCTGCCTGGGCCAACCCCGCAGACCGCGTGGCGATATCATAGCCGCCCACCAAAAAGGGCGTACGACGGCCCAATTCCCCGCCGCCCGAAGCCGACATTGCCGCAAAATCGTCAAGATAGCTTTCAGGATGCACCCGCAAAAGCGCCTCGCGCGAGCTGCTTGGGGCACTTTTGGCATCCAACTCCGCCAGGAGCCCGGTCACGTCCAGAAGGTTTTTCAGGCGCCGCTTTGTCTCGGGATTTTCAGGGAGGCCACCGGATACCAAGGGCTGCACATAAGGGCCGATCGGCAGCGTAAGTGCGTAGGCACCGCCCCCGTGCCAAAAGCAGCTCTCATCCCAAAAAAAACCAGTTTTCATTTTGCACTTTCCGCGAATTTATAAGCCCCTTCGGGCAGATCAAGCGCCGCTCGCAGGTCTCGCAATTGGGCCAGCGACAACCGGATCACATGGGTGCTGTCGGTTCGGTCATCGTGCTGCTCAACGGTAACCACATCTTCAAATGCGGCAATAACCACATCGCCTTGGAGCGGGCGTGACCCGTCATCGACCAGCGTGACCACAGTCGCGTCGAAGGTGTGTTCGATGGTAAACATCTTGCTACGCTATTGCGTTCTGATCCGCTTGGGAATGCCCCAAGACGCCTGGCGCAGGACGCAATGCTGGAGGTTTCAGCGCGCGGACGAGCCTGAGTTCGTTTTTAAGGGTCGCACAAGCCCTTCTTGGGCAACTGATGCAACGAGGCGCCCTTCCCGGGTGTAGATCGTGCCGCGGTTAAAACCCCGGGCGCCCCCCGTAAACGGCGCGTCCATGGTGTAGAGATGCCAATCCGCGAAATTGAGCGGCTCATGAAACCACATGGCATGGTCAAGGCTTGCAGTCATCACCTTGCCAGTGAACCAGGTCGCGCCATGGGGACGCAAAGACGAGCCCAAAAGGTTAAAGTCTGACGCATAGCTCAAAAGGCAATGGTGCATGGCGGTGTCGGCACTTTCGGAACCGGGAATGCGGAACCATAGGTGGTTCACGTCGCTCACAGGTTCCGGGTCAAACAAGTCCCGCGGCGCCACGGCGCGCAGGTCCACCGGCGATTTGCGAAAGAACCGATCGCGCAGCCTTTCGGGGACCCGGTCGCGGTAGGCTTCGCGCAATTCTTCCCGGGTTGGCAGTGTTTCCGGCTCCGGAACGGCAGGCATAGGGTGCTGGTGGTCAAAGCCCGGCTCGTTAATGTGAAAGCTTGCGGCCATGTTGAAAATCTGGCGCCCGTGTTGGATTGCCACCACCCGCCGCGTGGTAAAAGATCCCCCATCGCGGGCGCGGTCGGTTTGATAAATAACGGGGATCGACGGATCGCCGGGGCGAATGAAATACGCATGAAGCGAATGGCAAAGCCGTCCTTCGACCGTGCGATAGGCGGCTCGCAGGGCCTGGGCAATCACCTGCCCCCCGAAAATGCGCATTGACGTTTCGCCGCCAGCCCCCTGGCCCCGGAAGAGATCAAGCTCCAACTGTTCGATTTCAAGGAGTTGGATCAGGTCAGAGACGTCGGTGATCGGGTCGGTCATAGGCGGGCCTTGGCTGGTTTACGGGCATGGGCGTGGGCGTGGACTGCGTAGGCGGCATAGGCACTAGATGCGTTGGATAAGACAGGGAGCAGGTGCTACGGCGCCGCCGCGGCTCGGTCCCGGGCATAGGCCACAAATGCGTCGAAACTTTCGGGGTTTGCCATACTATCGCGGTTTACCACCTTGTCGGGGTCCTGACCCAAGAGCAGCCGTTTCACCGGCACCTCTAACTTTTTGCCGCTCAAGGTGCGGGGCACCTCGGGAACTGGCACGATGGCCGAGGGCAAGAACCGCTTTGAAACCGCCTCGGCAATTGCCGCGTTGATCTTTGTGGCCGTCGTGTCCACGTCAGCCCCTGGGGCCAGCACCACAAAAAGCGGCATAAAACTCTCGCGGCCCAGGAACTCCAAGTCTACCACGAGGCTGTCCAACACCTCGGGCAATGCCTCCACGGCGGAGTAGATCTCGGACGAGCCCAGGCGCAGACCTTTTCGGTTTATAGTCGCGTCCGAGCGTCCGTAGATGACCGCCCCGCCTTCGGGGGTGATCTCGATCCAATCGCCATGGCGCCAGACGCCCGGATAGGTGTCAAAGTAGGCGTCGTGGAGGCGGCTGCCGTTTTTGTCTCCCCAAAAGTATAACGGCATAGATGGCAAAGGCTCTGTGCAGACAAGCTCACCCACCGCGCCGATCAGTTCTTGGCCTTCCGGGTCGTAGGCACGCACTGCGTTCCCCAAAAAACGGCACTGCATTTCGCCTGCTCGCACCGGCAGCATCGGATTGCCGCCGACAAAAGCGCCCGCAAAATCCGTTCCGCCGGAAATCGGCGCCACCCAAACACCCGGCAAAGCGTCATAAAGCCAGGTGTAGGCATCCGCCGGAAGCGGTGATCCGGTAGACCCAATGGACCGCAACGCCGCCGGACGCGCCGCGGCTGGGTCCACACCCGCTTTCATGCAAGCCGTGAAAAACGCAGCCCCTGCACCGAGATAGTGGAGCTTCTCTTCGGCGGCAATCCGCCATATCCGTCCCAAATCCGGTGTATGGGGCGCGCCGTCAACCATGACCACCGTCATACCCTGCCCAAGCGCGGCAAACTGCGCGTTCCACATCACCCATCCCGACGATGTCAGCCAGCTAAACCTTTCCCCCGGGCGGCAATCGGTATGCAGCGCCTGTTTTGCTGCTTCGAGCGTCACTCCCCCGTGGCCGAGCGTAATAGGCTTCGGCGTGCCGGTGGTCCCTGATGAATACAGCACCCAGAGAGGGTGGTCAAAATCCACCTGTTGGGTTTCAGCCGGTGTCGCACCCGCGCCTGCCTGCAGAAAATCTGCCCAATTGATGGCACCCTGGCTTGGCCTGGGGTCGTCTGACACACGCACTTTGTGAGATAGGCTCGGCAAGCCGCGGGTGATGGTCTCGATAACTTCGCGCCGATCAATGACCTCCCCGGCGAAGCGGTAGGTATCTTGAAAAATCAGGACCTTGGGTTCGATCTGGCGAAATCGGTCAAGAATGGCGACATGACCCATATCAGGCGCGCAAAGCGACCAAATCGCCCCCACCGAGGCGCTGGCTACCATGGCCACAGCCGCCGGAATGCTATTGGGCAAGATCGCGCAGACCCTGTCACCGGGTCCCACACCCAAACCGCGCAGGGCCGCCGCTGCTTGCGCCACCTGGTCGGCGAAGGCAGTCCAACCGATCTCTTCTCGGTGGTTTTCACCACGCACGATGATGGCCGGCCCCGAACGGGTACGATGGCGCAAAATAGCGTCGGCATAGTTAAGCCGCGCGCCGGGAAACCAAGTTGCTCCGGGCATGCGCCGGTCGACTATGACCGTTTTTCCATCCCAGTTGAGCGAAATCTCCATGTGGTCCACCAAAAGGCGCCAAAAACCTTCGATATCAGCGACAGACCACGCCCATAGGTCGTTATAATCCCTAAAGTCTTGGCCGGTCGCCGCCTCGGCGGCGCGTGTAAAATCGGCCATGCGCGTTGCCTGTGCTGCCTCCGTTTCAGGCGTCCATAAGACCGGGTTTTGCGGGCGCGGCTCGCCGATCATTGGCCCCGTCGCTGGCCCCATGATTGGACCCGTCATTGGCCGGTTCCAGCCGTCATAGCCCCGTGCACAAGCGCCTTCAGCTGCGGACGCGCTGGTGTCGAGGATGACGGCGAAAGCTGGGTGAAAAAGAGCACAGAAAGAGCATTTTCTCGATCAATCCAAAAGAAGGTCGATGCCATCCCCCCCCAGCTGAAATCCCCCAGACTGCCCGGCGTGCGCGCCCGTGCCGGATCAAGAACCACCGCTCCGCCAAGACCAAATCCCATACCCTCCATTGGTTGCTCGGCAAAGCTTTGCGGGCCCATAGATGCGATCTCCCCGGGGAGAAAGTTCTGCATCATAAACTGTGTCGTGGCAGGGGACAAAAGCGGCCCGCCGCCGGTGCGCAGCGCTTCGGTGAAGCGGGCGTAGTCGTCGATTGTTCCCACCAACCCGCCGCCGCCCGACCAGCAGGTAGTGGTGCGGAAAGGGCTTTCGTCGGGGGTGTCGATCAAGCGCAACGTGCCGGGCTCAGGCGGCTTCGCGTTTATGTCCATGGCGTTGCCCACAAGCGGCGTATAGAGGTTTGCAGTCCGCCCCAGTTGGTCGTCGCGCAGGATAAACGAGGTGTCTGTCATGCCAAGCGGCGCAAAGACATTTTCTTGCAGATAAACGTCAAGCGCTTGGCCCGACACCACCTCAACCACGCGCCCAATGACGTCGATGCCTACTGAATACTCCCACCGGGTTCCCGGCTGAAACGCCAGGGGAAGCGCACCTAGGCGGTCAGTCTCAAAGGTCAAAGAAGGGCTTGCGCCGGCGAACATGAGCTTTGCCTCATCCATCGCCGCAGGCAGCACGCCCGGATTAAACGGATAGGAAAAGCCCGCCGTGTGGGTCAAGCACTGCACCATGGTGGGCGATGGCGCGGGCTCGATTTCGGTGATGCCCGTGGCGCCGGGGACAAGCGCATGCATATTGGCAAAAGCGGGAATGATGTCGCCGAGCCGGGCATCGAGATGCACCAGACCCCGCTCCAAAAGCTGCATAAACGCCACCGACGCGATGGGTTTGGTCATCGAATAAATGCGCGCGACCGTGTCCCTTTCCCACGCTGTTCCGGTTTCCAGGTCACGGGCACCGGCGGCGTGGAAGAAACGTTCTTCACCATCTTCCAAGATTAGCGCCGCACAGCCTGGGAACCGCCGGTCGTCCACATAGGACTGCATCCACTGGGTGATGCGGGAGAGGCGGTCGGGGTCTAGGCGGGACATGGCAGTGCTTCCGATTTGCGCAGAGGGCGGCGTCTACCGGGCAACGTTAGGGGGATCGAATTGTTGGGGCAAGTGGCGCAGGTGCCGGGTCGTGGCGTCAAAAAAGGCTGCCCTGGCCCCCGTCATCGCGATCTGATTTCCCGGCGGGTTTGCGCGACTTTGCAGCCTTTGGCACCGGAGTGGCGTCCGGCGCAGGCGATTGGGCACCGGGGTCACCCAGCGTGACGCGCCCGTCGCGGAATTGGATCTCGACCGCGCCGGCCCCGCGGGCGCTGGCGGAATCGCTCAGGACTTTTCCCTTTATGTCCCGCACCACGGCGTAGCCACGCGCGAGCGTGGCCCCATAGCCAAGCGACGCAAGCACCCGACCCAGGGCCCCAAGGCGCTGTCGTTTCTGATCTTGGCCCGTCCGCGCCGCCCGCGCAAACCCGCCCAAGGCGCGCGCCAGGCGGTCGCGGTCGCGGGACCGGGCGCGTGTCAAAAGCGGGGGCGTAAGGCGCCGAGAACACGATAAAAGCGTATCCGCTTTGCGGTAGCGCTGGGTGGCAAGCCCCCGGTCCAGCCGGGCGCCGGTAGCGCGCAGCCCGTCACCCCGGGCATCCAGCGCCCGGATCAAAACCCCAGGACGCAGACCGGCGCCCGCATTTGCAAGCCGGCCGCGCGCAGCCCGGGTGGCACTGCGCAACGCCGCAGGCAACCGAGCGGCCAACATATCCAACCGCTGCGCCTGGACCGACAGAACCTCTTCGGGTCGTGGTAAAGCCCGGGCCAGATCGCGCAAGCGTTCGCTGCGGCGGTCCAGACCCGCACGCAGGGCACGTTGGCGCCGGGCCTCTAGGTCGGCGGCGCGCGCGGCCAGATCGGCGCGCATCGGGACCGCCATTTCTGCAGCCGCTGTCGGTGTGGGCGCCCGGCAGTCGGAGACAAAATCGACCAGCGTGGTGTCGGTTTCGTGACCCACGGCGCTGATCACTGGGATCGTGCTTTCCGCTGTGGCACGAGCGACAATTTCTTCGTTGAAACCCCACAGGTCCTCGATTGATCCGCCGCCCCGGGCTACGATCACCACATCCGGTCGCGGCACAGCGCCCCCTGGTTCTAGCGCGCTAAACCCGCGGAGGGCGGCGGCCACCTGCGGGGCACAGGCATCCCCTTGAACGGCCACCGGCCAAACCACCACGCGGCGCGGAAAGCGGTCCCGAAGGCGGTGCAGGATATCGCGGATAACAGCGCCCGACGGCGATGTCACAACCCCGATCACATCCGGCAGAAATGGTAGCGGGCGCTTTCTTTCGACCGCAAAAAGCCCCTCGGCGGCCAGGGCCTTTTTGCGCTTTTCGAGCATGTCCAAGAGCGCGCCAACCCCTGCGACACGCAGTTGTTCAACCACCAACTGGTAGCGGGACTGCCCCGGGAAAGTGGTCAACCGCCCCTCAGCAACGACCTCCATACCCTCTTCCGGTTGGGTGGCTAGCCGCAATGCCTGACCTTTCCAAGACACCGCCGCAAGCACCGCGCGGTCGTCCTTTAGGTCAAAGTAGAGATGCCCAGACCGCGGTCGCGACACCCGGCCGATTTCACCCCGCACGCGCACCTGGCCAAAGGCACCTTCGACGGTGCGTTTCACCTGTCCAGACAACTCCGTCACGGTGAATTCCGGGGCGTTTTGGCCCGGACGCGGATCGTCGATCAGTTCCATTCGGCGACGGTGCTCCTTTTTGCCGTGGGCGGGCTTTGGGGTGGGCGGGCGGCTTAGGCGGGCCGCGGGCGCGCACCATTGCCGTTGTGCACGCCTAGGTGCGACCATAAAAGGCGGGGGGCTTAACGAAAAGGGGCGCGCATGAACATCCTTATTTTAGGCGGTGGTGGCCGCGAGCACAGCCTGGCCTGGGCTGTTGTGCAAAACCCTAAATGCGACCGGTTGATTGTTGCTCCAGGGAACGGCGGGATCGCGGCCGTGGCCGAATGCGCCGACATCAACCCCGAGGCCGGAAATGCGGTGGTTGAGTTTTGCGCCGCTGAAATGATCGATCTTGTCATCATTGGCCCCGAGGCCCCTCTCGCGGCCGGGGTCGCCGATGATTTGCGC
>JBCCMR010000007.1:0-20749 GCA_039026255.1 Pseudomonadota bacterium | reverse complement strand
GGTGAGGCTGCGCACGGCATGCTGATCCTGAGCCCGCGGGCTGTGGCGCGTCTTGAAAGTTATACGCCCCCTTGGCCGCTTCCGAAGATTTTCCGTCTCACGAAGGGCGGAAAGCTGATTGAGGGCATTTTTGAAGGGGCGACGATCAACACGCCGTCTATGCTTTGCGTCGAAGACTATCTTTTTGCGCTCACATGGGCGCAAGGTCTGGGCGGGATGGCGGCGCTGCGCGCACGTGCTGACGAAAGCCTGGCCCATGTGGCAGATTTTGTTGCGGCGCACGACTGGATTGATTTCCTGGCGGTGGACCCGGCCACCCGGTCGAACACCTCTGTTTGCCTGCGTTTTACCGACCCGTCGATCTCGGACGCTTCCGCGTTTGCAAAGGCCATCGCGAAGCGGTTGGACGTCGAAGGTGTGGCCTATGACATTGGGTCCTATCGGGATGCCCCGCCGGGTTTGCGGATCTGGTGCGGGGGCACGGTGGAGCCGTCGGATGTGGCTGCGCTGCTGCCCTGGGTGGCATGGGCCTACCGCAGTGAACGCGCCGCCCTGACCCAAGCTGCCTAACCTATCCCTAATCATACTGGGGCCGCGAACCCGCTGTCGTGCCGCCCATCTTTAGAAGGACATTAATTATGGCACCTAAAGTGCTTGTTTCCGACAAACTCTCCCCCACCGCCGTTCAGATCTTCCGCGACCGCGGCATTGACGTGGATTTTGAACCCGACCTGGGCAAAGACAAGGTCGAGCTTCTTAAACGGATAGGCGATTATGATGGCCTAGCGATCCGGTCGGCCACCAAGGTAACCGAAAAAACCCTCGCTAATGCTGATCGGCTCAAGGTTATTGGGCGGGCTGGGATCGGAGTGGATAACATTGATCTGAGTGCTGCTTCCCGCAAAGGTGTGATCGTAATGAACACCCCATTTGGCAATTCGATCACTACCGCCGAACATGCGATTGCGATGATGTTTGCCGTGGCCCGCCAGATCCCTGAGGCAAGCGCCTCCACCCACGCGGGCAAATGGGAAAAATCCCGGTTCATGGGTGTCGAGCTGACCGGCAAGACCCTTGGTCTGATTGGGGCTGGAAACATCGGGACAATTGTTGCCAGTCGCGCCATTGGGCTGCGCATGAAGGTTCTGGCTTACGACCCCTTCCTGTCGGAAGAACGGGCCGCAGATTTGGGAGTGAAAAAGGTCGACCTGGCCGAGCTTTTGGCCGGGGCGGATTTTATCACGCTTCACGTACCGAAGACGGAAAAGACCGCCAATATGATCACCGCCGAAGCCATTGCGCAGATGAAGCCAGGCGTGCGTATCGTCAATTGTGCCCGGGGGGGGCTTGTGGACGAAGACGCCTTGGCGGCGGCGCTCCAGTCGGGGCATGTGGCGGGCGCGGCCTTTGACGTCTTTGCTGTGGAACCTGCGACCGCGTCGCCACTTTTCAACCTGCCGAACGTGGTGGTCACGCCGCACCTGGGCGCTGCCACGACCGAGGCGCAAGAAAACGTCGCGCTCCAGGTCGCGGAACAAATCAGCGATTATCTGCTGTCGGGTGCAGTATCGAATGCGATCAATATGCCTTCTATCACCGCGGAAGAGGCGCCGATCCTAGGGCCCTTTGTTTCCCTGGCGTCGCATCTAGGGTCCTTTGTGGGCCAGATGACTGAGGAGCCGATCCAAGCGATTGAAATCCTCTATGACGGTAAGGTGGCGGACATGAACACGCGGGCCCTGTCATCGGCGGCCGTGGCCGGGGTGCTCAAAGCCCAAAATCCAGAGGTGAACATGGTCTCGGCCCCGGTTCTGGCCGAAGAGCGGGGGATTAACGTGAAGACGACCACCCAAGGGAAGACAGGTGTTTTCGATAGCTATGTCAAGCTTGCGGTGAGGACCGCGTCCATGGAGCGGAGCGTGGCCGGCACTGTGTTTAGCGATGGCAAACCGCGATTCATTCAGATTAAGGGCATTAACATTGATGCAGAAGTGGGCCGACATATGCTTTACACCACCAACCAGGATGAGCCTGGTATCATTGGTGCGTTGGGCAATACGATGGGCGAAAACGGGGTGAACATCGCCAACTTTACCCTCGGTCGCAATAGCGCCGGGGGGGAGGCCATTGCGCTTCTTTATCTTGACGCCCCAGCACCGGTAGAGATCATGGGTAAGTTGCACGAAACAGGCCTTTTCCAGCAAGTTAAACCGTTGGAGTTCGACGTGGCCTAGAGCGGAGGCTGCGCCTAGTAAGGCGCATCAGTCTTGCGCCGTTGGCACATGACAATTTTCGATATAACAGATGGATGCGCCCTACGGCGCATCCAACTTACCGCGGCGGTTGGGTCAGCCCTTTGTTGTAGGGGTTCCAGTCGTCAATATCCGGGTAGTATTTAGTCCGCCAGGCGCGCACGCGGGGGTTCATAACCCGTTTGAAAAGCGGCGGCGTCATCGCCATGATTGTCATAATAGAATAGCCATAGGGCAGTTGCGGCGCCTCTTCTTCGTCGTAGGTCTGCAAAAGGGGAAACCGACGCGCGGGCTTGTAGTGGTGGTCAGAGTGGCGCTGCAGGTTGATCAGAAACCAATTCGATACCCGGTGTGCCGCGTTCCAGCTGTGCCGAGGAAGCACCCTTTCATAGACACCCTCGCCCTTGTGTCGGCGGGTCAGGCCGTAGTGTTCAACGTAGTTAACTAGTTCCAACTGCCACACTGCAACAAAAGCTTGCAGCGCAAACATCGCCACCCCGGCCCAGCCGCCGATTATGAAGGCCAGCGTCAGCCAGCCCAGTTGCCAGGTGCCGTAGCGCCAAAACGAATTGCCCCGGTCCCACCATGGCAACTTTTTACGGGCCAGCATTGTCGCCTCTGCCTTCCAGGCGCTTGCAAAGCATTGCCACAGAACGCGGGGGAAAAACCGATGAAATCCTTCGTTATAGCGGGCAGAAACCGGGTCGCGCGGCGTGCCCACGTACCGGTGATGGACTAGGAGATGTTCAGACCGGAAGTGACCGTAAAGCACACTGGTCATAAGCACATCCCCCAGCGTGCGTTCCAGTTTTGGCCGCTGGTGCATCAGTTCATGGGCGAAATTGATCCCAACGGTGCCCGTAGGCACACCCACGCACGCCATAAAAAGCCATTCTTGAGTGGGTGTTAGGTAGTCCGTCCATGAAACAAACGCTAATGCCGTGAAGATCAGGCCGATTTGCAAGAACGGCCAAATGATTGTTACGGCTGTGTACCATCGTAGGGCTTCGTCCGGTGTGTCCACGTCGGGGTTAGTTGTTTCAAGCCCGCCCACAAAGTCGAGCACCGCCATTACATACCAGCCAAATACGGGCACCATGGCCAGCCACCAGCCAGTATAGTTGGCAGCCAGATAAACGGCGCCCCCTAAAACCGGCAGATAAGTTAAGGCCAACCAGAACGGCAACGCGGCGACAAAATCGGTGCGGAGCGGTATGCGGCCTTCTGCGACAGCCATGCGAACCTCAATCGTTTTGACAATTTATGCCATAGGCATAGCGTATCGCACAACGCGTGAAGAAAGCGTTGCTCACATCTGTCGCATGCTGCGTGCTGGGCGACACACAATGCCGTTTCGAAGGGGCTGGCCGGGGCCCCCTCTATCTGCGTTCAAATCGGGCCCCTATAGAGGCCCGCTTTGCAGCCGGGCACGGTCAACCGGTTACCGGTCAGCGTCACGTATAAGGCGGCTTTGATGTTGAGCAAAGACACCCAGACGATGCCGCCCCGGTAGGTTCCGCCGCCTTGAGATTTTCAGCCCTGTAAAAGCTCTTTGTCGTTTTTAAGTGGCTTCTTGTTGATCGGTCGGGGTGTAAGCCTGCAGGGTGCTACCGCCCAGCGCGTTGCCGCAGGGGCGCATTTTGATTTAAGATGTCAGGCTCTTTTGGTCCGGGGGTCTGCCAAAAGCCTGGCGCTAGATCTCCGGTGCCGTGGTTGGTGGAACCGCCAATGAAAAGCGCAAGCATCGTGCCTAAGGTTGCGGCGCGAGAAGAAAATTTAACGTTTCTGGGTAGGTTAGAAGCGGTCTCTGAATTATTGTCGGTGCATTTTGCCCGCGCGAGCTAAGCTGCAAATCACATTGATTTTTTTGGGGGATTGGGACTTTAGAGAATGCTCAGCGATCACTGATCGCTAAGCAGAGCTGATATCAGCGGGCTTTCCGGGTCAGAGAGCGCGTCTATGACTGAAAAATGGTTTTCACCAGGGGCATAAACATCCCGCACTGCGGCGCCCGCTTCGGCCCAGCGTTCAGTGATCATACGGGTTTGGCGCAGAAACTCTGGCCGTTCTCCTGCACCCACCCAAAAGGTGGCGCGCGCTCCGACACGTGGAGGCAAAAGTGCGGGGGACTCGGCTCTTGCGGTGTCGGCGGTCAGCCCCAGGGTGGTGTTCATGGCTGCCTTGGTCAGCGGAACAAGGTGATGCACGCCTGATATCGATACGACCTGCGCGATGCGCGCTGCGACTGCCTCTGACAAAATGCCCGGGCATAACATGCGACTGACCAGGTGTCCGCCCGCCGAATGGCCTGCCAGACGCAGCGGGCCCGGATGGCGTTCGGCAATGGCGGTGACAGCGGCGGCGATTTCGCCTGTTATGGTGGGTATCGTCGCCTGAGGCGCGAGAGTGTAGCCCGCAAGCGCGACCGACCATCCGCGCGCTTTGGCGCCACTGGCTAGATGCGACCACCAAGAAATGTCTGTTTGATGCCAATAGCCCCCGTGGACAAAAATCACCGTTCCCGGCGACTGCGCCGCAGGGAAAAGGTCATAGGTCTGCCTTGCCCCTTCACCGTAGGTCACGCCCAGCTTTGCCTCGGGCTGGGACGCCCGGAATGCGGCGGCGCGTTTTGGCCATTCATCCCGCAGGCCTGCGGCGCCGGGGATGTAGGCGCCGTTTTCAAACGCGTCGGTCCAATCAATCAAGCTGTCGCTGTGATCATCAGTAACAGCATCATGCAAGGCATCTGTCATGGCTGCGGCTCCTTCCGGGGGCGGGCCACGCCGCTTGACCCGGCGCAGGTGATCGGCAACCTAGGCCTACCGCCCAAAAGGAGCTAGCCCATGCGCACCGTCTTCGTGCAAATCCGTTGCCGCCCCGGCACCACCTATCAGGTGGCCGACGCCATTGCATTGCGCGAGCGTTATGCGGAGCTGCACTCCACCAGCGGGGATTGGGATCTGCTCCTTAAACTATATGCTCCGGATGACGCTGATATTGGCCACTACATTAACGATAGCTTTAAGGGCATCGATGATATTGAACGCACGCACACGATCATGACGTTCAAGGCGTTTTAGGTACTTTGATTTAAGCCCGATAAAAATAATATCGATCAGGGGCGATATGACCGGGGCCTTTTAGGGGTTCAAACCCGACCAGCGGCTGGCCCGAAACGATGGCACCGCCCGTCGCCATAACAGCGGCGATCAGTGGTGAAAGGCGCGCTGCCTCTGCCACGTCTTTTTCCTTAACCCCAAAGCCAAAGTCATAGTGCGCCAGGGCAATTGACGGGTTACGGTCGGCTAGGGCATGTAGGGTATCCTCTGCTTCGCCCATTAGGAAATCCTCGTCCGGGGGTACGCAGGACGGGTGGCATTGCAGTACCCGATCCATGACCCAGATGCGCCGATCAGGCAAGATTTCGCGCAGGTGGTCATAGGTGCGCCCATTACCAAGCCCCATGTCTAAGACGCTCCCGGTAGGGGCCCAACTGGCGGCCCAGTTTAGGCCGTCCCGTTGGGCGGTTAGGCGGCGCAACATACTGTCGAGACGGCTCATGGTAGGTCCTCCAGGGTCCAGGGACGGATCGGTCCGGCGGCCATCACTTCCCAGAAGCGGGCGCAAAAATCCCAAAGCGCGGTGTCATGGTCCAGGTGATGGGTCAAGAGTCCGAGCGGCTCATCTGGGTCGGTCTCTCTCTCCCGGCGGGCCCGGAGGAGCGAAACGATATAGGCCGTGATCTGAGCTTCAGGCAGGGCAGACCGGGTGCCATGCCAATCAATTGGGTCCACGTGGGTGTTGATCTGATAAAGCTCTTCCGTTCGTGCCGCATGCCGCGGCGCAAAGGTAGAAATCGCCCGGTACCCGCGGGCAGCTAGGGCAGCGGTACTTTCTCGATGGATGCGGTTCCAGGGGGGCACAAACATCACCGGCGGACCCAGGGGCGCCATCGCGACCACGCCCTGGTCCAGGTCATGGGTAGCATCGCGACCGCTGGGAAATTCCGACTTTTTTTCGCGAGTGGGAGCGTGGTTGGTGTGTGCCCAGCCGTGTGTGACCGGTATCAGCCAAGGGCTGGCTTTCACGTGGGCGATGAGCGCCGGCGTCAGCTGTGCTGGGATTACAGCTAGGTGCACAGGCACGGAAACGGCGCTGGACAGCGAAACCAGACGACGCAGCGCGGGTGTCAGAGCGATCGCATCATCGTCGCGCCACCAAACCGGCAGCGTTAGACCTGTATCGCCCCAGTAGGACAGTTCGTCGGCAACGGATTGCCAGGTCATAGGCGACCCTCTAACACTGCAACGGTGCGGGTGGCCCCGTCAAAGGCAGCGTCGTTTGTTTGACGGGGAACCGCGCTTTGGTCTGCAACTGCTTGGGCCAGGGTGGCGCCCGTGGTTTCACCGGCGGCCAAAACACGGAACTGCCTGCGGCGTGTGGCCAGGGCCCGGGCGCGCAGGCCTTGTTCCGCTTCACCGCCGGCATCAAATGGAATGAGCACTGCCGGCACGCCGGTCTGCAACAAGTCCAGCGCTGTATTGTACCCGCACATGGAAACCGACACCGACGCATGGTGCAGCATCTGACGAAAATCCGGGCGCAAACTTTCGATGGTCACGTTCCTGGGTGCCTTTGTCTGCATGGCGGCAATTCGCGCGGCGGCGTCTGACCCGCCCACAAGCAACCGCCAGGGCAACGGTAAGATCTTGGCCGCAGCCAGCGCCGCCTCAAACAGCGCGCCACCCACGGGGCCACCCCCCGCGGTCACGATGATCTCGCCCGCGCCTGCTGATTCCGGGTGGAGAGGAGCAGCTGGTGGGGTGACAAATCCTGTGTAGATTAACCGGTCGGCCAGGACAGGCGTCACGGGCCAACTTGCGTCAAGCGGCGTCACAGCAGGATCTGAATGCACAAGAACCTTGTCATAAAAGGCGGCCAGGACCGCCTCAGTTTCGGCCGCTTTTCGGGGGTCAGACGGCGGCGCTAAGATGTCACGGACCGATGCGTAGATGCGGGCACCGCGCCCGGCGGCCTTGGTGCGGTTAAGCGCCGTCAAAAATTCTGCTTTTAGAACACGCCGTCCAAAGGGATAAAGCTCCGTTACAAGGACGTCGGAAGCGGCGTCTTCGATGGCGGCGGCCAGGGCGAGGCGGCGCGCTTCCATGTAGTCATCTGCCACCGGGGTGCCATTTTCGTCTAGCAAACGCGTAAAGTTTATCCCGTCGGACGCCACCGGCGGCAGTGGCACCAAGGTTACCCCTTGGGCGATAAGCGCCGGGGCAGGGCGCCCACCGCTGATGACGCGTGCATCGTGGCCCGCTTCCGCTGCGGCCCGAGCCAGGGTCAGCGCTCGAGCCAGGTGACCCGTGCCCAACAGGTGGGTGACCAGAAAGGTGATGCGCATTAGCGCGGCCGCAAGCGTGGGGTGTCGCCGGTCCAGCGGATCGTTCCGGCGTCCAGGGTGAGAACAAAAAGTCGATTGCGTTTTACCGGCACAGGCGGGGTGCCAGTAAAATCATGTCCCGTGGCCATCGCCAGGATTACCCGCATGACACCGATATGGCAGATTGCCACCGTGTCCTGGGTAACGGCTGCGAGCCAAGGCGTGAGCCGGTCGCGAAGTGTTGCGGGTGGCTCCCCGCCCGGGGGCGTGAAATCCCAGCCCCAATGCTCAATGTCTCGGTAGCCGCTTTCGGCATCCGCGCGCAGGTCTTGGCCGCGCTGACCTTCCCAAGCGCCCCAGTTCATTTCAATTAGGGCAGGTTCTTCTCGGGGGGATCGACCGGTGACAAGTTTCGCCGTCTCAACCGCCCGCGCCAGAGGGGACGCGACAACCGCGGCGGTTTCCCAACCTTCGGGTAGGGTCAAGGCAGCTAAGTCCTCCCTTGCTTGGGGTTCCAAAGGCATATCTGTACGGCCTTGGATACGGCCTTCTCGGTTCCAAGATGTGTGCCCATGGCGCAGCAGTGCGAGGCGGATCATGATGCAACGAGTCCAAGTTCAAAGTCTTTGCATAGCATTCTGTATTGGTGATGTTTTATCATGATTTCGCTGTCCTTATTGTGGGTCCAGCGATCCGTTGCGCAAGGGTTTCTGCCGCCTGTGTCCGAAGATGGTAGGCGCGGATATGGGCGCGTAAGGGGTCGATGGGTTCGGCTGTGGTGAGGGCTTGAGACAAAGCAGCGGCATAGGCGCGCGCGTTCCCCGGAGGACTGCGTAGGGCGTCGGCGGCCAGGACATCCCGCACCCCGGGCCGGTCTTCGGCAACCGGCCGCAACCCGACCGATTGGGCCTCAAGGTAGACCATGCCGAAGGCTTCGTTCACGCCGGGCCAGGCTAGGGCGCGGGCGGCGCGCATTTCGCCTAGAACCTGTTGCGATGTCTTGGCGCCTAAAAGGGCTACGCGGTCGCCGAAAGGGTCAAAAAGCTTGCGGACCTCTGGGGCAGCAGGGCCGTCGCCTATTATCCGCAGGGTCCAATCCTCTGACACATAGGGTAACGCCGCGGCTAGGGCCCGATAGCTTTCGGTTTTATCGCCCGGCCGCAGCATTCCCACCGCCAATAGGCCCTGTCCCGGTGACTTAGCCTGGGGTAGGTCTGCGCGATCCAGAAACGGACGCAAGCGCACCAGGCGTTGCCCTGTCGGGCGCGCGGACAAAAGCGCCGGTAGGTCCCGGTCAGTCATGAAAAAGACCGCATCTGCCGCATCGGTGGCCGCGTCCGCGGCAGTTGCAAAATCCGCCCAGGGGCCCGTACGGCGGGCTGGGGCGCGGCTGGCCTCCACCACATAGTAGGGAATGGCCCCGGTACGGGCCACAGTGGGGCCGACCAGATCCGGCGCCTTGTAGTAGTTGTGATAGGTCACCCAAGCGTCGTACGGGGCGCTGGCCAAGCGTGCCACCTCTGCGGCGGCTTGCGCGCGCAGGGTGCCCTGAAGGGTCGGGTTACCATGGCCGTCCCAGGTGCGCAGGGTGCTGGCTACCTCTACGGTTGCAAAACTGCGCAGTGCCGATAGAACCGCCCGCGCCATGGCTCGGTCACCCGAAGGCACCGGATGGTCCACAGGCTTTAGCGGTGCCGTAAAGCCGATATGCATCACTGCGCGCCGTGGATCAGGGAGCGCAACTGATCCGCAAGCCTTGTGATCCCCGCTTCGGCGCCAAACTCTGCCCGCAGGCGGTCAAATGCGGTTTGGGCCATTCCCGCCCGGTGATCGGGGTTGTTGGCAAGCCGGATGATCGCTTCGGCCAGGTCAGCAGGGGTGTCTGGGACCAGCGTGCCGTGCACGCCATCGTCGATGAATTCCGGAATCGCCGAAACCGGTGTCGACAGGATGGGTAAAAGCTGGCTGGCCGCTTCCATCAACACATTAGGCAGCCCGTCTCGATCCCCGTCGCTTGCCACCCGGCTGGGCAAGACAAAAAGGTCCGCGTTCCCCATGGCAGAGATAACTTCGGGCTGGTCGCAAGGGCCGCGCCAGGTGATGCGCCGGGTGATACCTAGGCGGTCAGCTTGGGCGCGGAGCGCTTTACCCAAACCGCCGCCGCCAACATGCACCCAGTGCCAGTCAAAGTCCCCGGGTAGGGCGGCAAAGGCGTCAAGAAGGCGGTCAAAGCCCTTTTTCTCAACCAACCGCCCGACGGACAGCATACGAAAAACCGGGCTGCCTGTCCGGTTGGGCGGATCGGGAAACCGGCTCAGGTCAAGCCCGTGGTAGAGCAACGACACGCGGTCGGGCTGCGCCGCAGTGTCCTTTAGGAAGCGGGCGCCAAAGGCGGTGCATGTTACCCCAAAGGTCGCTCCGCCGGGACCATCGGTCAGCTTTTCAGTCAATTCCCACTCCTCTGACGTCCACATATCTTTGGCATGGGCGGAAAACGCCCAAGGCAGGCCGCGCATAACCGCTGCGTATCGGGCGACCGAGGAAGGAGTATGCAAAAAGTGCGCGTAGAGCCCGGCCATTTCTGGCCCCGCCTCGGACGCCAGCACGCAGGCCTGTCCAAAGCGGCGCCAGCGATTTCGTGACCGGTCGCGGGCCAGGTCGTGCCGCCAAAGCTGCGCCGCCGCGGAAAACCCCGAAAGCTGCCGGGCCCGGAACCAGGCGCGGGCAACGCGCATCGGCTCTTGGTGGAGGTACTCGGGAAGGTAGCGCACCCGCGCCCGAATAACGTCGTGGAGCGGGTGGGTTTTTTTGTCTGTGGGATGGCGCAGCGACCATATATCGAAGGCGATCCCCTTGTTTTCTAACCCAGCAAGCTCTTGGGCGATGAACGTCTCGGACAGGCGCGGCCAACCTTTTACCACGACAGCGAGCGGTGGTTTTACGGTCATTCGGCGGCCTGGATGCCTCGCGTCGCAAGAAGGTGCGCCACCCGGTCAGTTATAAAATCGAGTCCGGAAAGAAGCCCCGGGTACTGGCCAGTGGAAGGCGGGCTTTGTCGTGCCAGGGCGCGGATAGCCTGCGCCATGGGTTCTGCGCCGTGGCCGTCCCGGTCAGGGTCCAGCATCCGCACCAGGCCCAGGCTTTCCGCCCGTTCAGCGCGAATATATTGCTCCAACCGCGGCTTTTTGCGGGGGACAATGATGGCGGGTTTGTCAAACGACAGGATCTCGCAAAAAGTGTTGTAGCCGCCCATCGCGATCACCCCTTCGGCACCGGCAATCAGGTTTTCCATTTTGCTATCAAAACCCAGCGCTTCTACCCGGGGTGCAAGGGCCGCCACGCGGGTTTCAAACTGCGCCCGGGTTTCGCCCGACAGAAACGGCCCGTAGATAATGCGCGCCCGGGGCGAAAGGTCGGAATTGGCTTCGTAGGCCTGTAGCACCTGGTCCACCAACGCTGCGCCGTCGCCGCCACCGCCCGGGGTGACAAGGATATAAGGCTCTTCCAGGGGGGCCGCGGTGGTGGCGTCTGCTTCGCCCACAGTTTGGCGGCGCAGATAGCCTGTCCAATGCATGCGCCCATCCACTGATGCTGGATAAGACAGCCCAGCCAGCGGGTGATAAACAGACCGCAAGCCGTAGACCCATACGTCATCGTAATACCGGGCCATAGCGGCCGTGGCATCTTTGCGGTCCCATTCCTCTGCCAGGGCTGTGGCGTCGTCGAGCACATCGCGCAGCCCCAATACCAGGCGTGCTCCGGTATGCCCACGCAACCACTCTAACGTCGGTAGAAGTTCCCCGCGAAAGCCCGTCGGTTCCTTATCTACGATCACTAGGTCCGGGTCGAAGTTTTCGGCCGCAACGCGAATAAGGCCGGCGCGCAGGCCGGTGGTTTCGTCAATGTCGAGTCCAAGTGCTTCGGATACGTAAGACCCATCTGCCAGCTTCGTTACCCCCGGAAGGCGGATGTGATCCACCCGTTCCGGGAAGGTGAAGCGCCCCGCGACGGGGGAACCGGTCATGATTAGCGCTGAAAGCCCCGCATCCGCTGCCGTCAGGGCCCCGGCGATGGTGCGCGACCGGCGCAGGTGCCCCAAGCCAAAGGTGTCGTGCGAATAGAGCAAGACCCGTGGCGCACGGCGGCGCGCCCGATCTGAGGTTTTATCAAAACTCATGCCCCTGCCGACTCCCGTCGCCGCCTGCATCTTCGGATCAGTACCCGGCCAGGGCAGGCTGCCACGGTCCAGGGGCTAATCCGAGCGAGTCGCCCCACCCGGGACAAATCACCGATCCCAATCCTAGCCTCTTTGCAGCCATCGTACCATGCCCAAGCGCCATTTGTGTCGTCCGCTTGACGCTTCTGCGATGGTGCCGTTACGGCGTGCTTACAGCGGCGTGTTTCAGACGTGCTTGCGGGTCAAGCGGTATTGAAGCAATGTGTGGCGGTCGTTGATTGTCAGTGGCCTGCAAAAATAAGATGTTAGGGATCGACAAACCGCCGCGGGGGAAAACACCATGAAGGCTGCGATCCGCTTTTGGCTGGTAATGGTTTCGATTGTGCTTGGTGCCTTGGCGCTGGGCGTCGGCGGTCTGCAGGCGCAATCGGACAGTTCCTCTCTCGATGCGCTGGTGGCCCAAGCCAAGGAACAAGGCGTCGAGGTAATTGTCATCAACCCTGACGGGTCTGCCCGGGCGGCGGACGCGGCAACCGATAGTAGCGGCAGTTCCATTCTGATGACCACCCAAGAGCGGCTGGCGGCTTTCCGCACCACTCTGCGCCAACGGCTCCGGGTGGCGCCGGCATCGCTTGAAGAGCTTATTTTTATCCTCAATGGGCAGTCACCATCGGGCCATTGGTCCGAGTATCTACGCATCGTTTTCTGGACGGTTTTCCTATTGGCTGCTTCCGAAATCATCGTGCGGGAAACGTTTGGCAAACGCTTCGTTGGGCCCTGGTTTATCGGGCTCCAGAGGGAGCATCCGATCGGCTACTATGATAAGTTGCCAGTGCTTTTGTTGCGGATGATCCTGGCTATGACCGGGCTCGCGCTTGTGGTGGTGCTGAGCTATTTCCTCGGGTACCTCGTCTTTGGTGAGGCCGAAGACGGGACCGTTCGCCTGACGGTGGCTTTTCTCTATGTGACCTATGTGACAGCCCGGGCGGTGGTTTTTTTGTGGCGCATGATCCTGTCACCTTATCTGTCGCCCTATCGCATTCCTTATTTCACCGACAGCGACGCGCTCAGGCTTTATTGGTGGCTCCTATCGGTGGCGAGCATCAGCATCGTCGTCATCAATTTTTGCTCCTGGATCGAAGAGCTTGGCGTGTCCTACAATGTGCACGCGGTTATTACGTCCGTGCTGACCTTTGCGGTGGTGCTTTTGAACGTGGCTATGGTCTTGGCCAACCGACGCGCCATCAGCGACAGCATCCTGGGCGGCAATGCCGAAGAAAACGTGGCGGTGCCCACCCGGATTGCTGCCCGTATCTGGGCCCCGTCGGTGATCATCTACTTCTTCGTTGCTTGGGCCGAAATGACCTACCGCTTGATTGAGGCGCTGCCCCTTGGGTGGCCCCTGATCAGCGGCTTTTACATGATATTTTTGGCCGTGATCGTAACCTACGGAATGATCGGATATGTGATCGAACGGATCTTCCGGCGTCGCCATATGATGGAAGAGCTGCAATCCCGCCTGGCCGCTCGGCGTGGGGAAGACCTACCGGAACGCTCGGTCATCCCTGACCTTACGACCCGCATCGTCCCAGCGGTGGGTGACGACCTAGAAAGCCAACTTCTGCACACCCATAAAATCCGCACGTTCGAGGATCTCTCCCGCCGCGTAGCCAACATCCTCGCGATTGTCGTGGGCGCTTGGTCAATCAGCTACATCTGGCAGATTGACATTGGCATGGCGGGACTGACGGAAACCTCCAACTTCTATGATATCGTGGTGATCCTGTTCTTGGGGTATATTTCTTACCACTCGGCGCGAATTTGGATCGATCAAAAGATCGAAGAAGAAGGCGGCGATCAGGTTGAAGTAGCCCCTGGCGATGAAGGCGGGGCCGGGGGTGCATCGCGGCTCGCAACGCTTCTGCCGCTTTTCCGGAACTTCCTTTTGGTGCTGATTTTTGTGTCCGTGGCGATGATCGCGTTGACCAATGCGGGGATTAATGTGTCAGCGCTATTCGCTGGTGCCGGTGTCATCGGCCTGGCCATCGGTTTTGGCGCACAAACCCTGGTGCGCGATATCTTCTCTGGCGCGTTTTTCCTTTTCGACGATGCGTTCCGTAAAGGGGAATATATCGACATAGGCGAGGTGAAGGGCACCGTGGAGAAGATATCCGTACGCAGCTTTCAACTGCGCCACCACCTGGGGCCGCTCCACACCGTGCCCTTCGGAGAAATCCAACACCTGACCAACTATTCTCGCGACTGGGTGATGATGAAGTTACCCCTGCGCGTAACCTATGACACTGACGTGGAGCAGGTCCGAAAGCTGGTCAAAAAGCTTGGTCAGCAATTGGTAGAGGACCCCGTAATCGGCCACCAATTCTTGCAACCGCTCAAGTCCCAAGGTGTGATCGAAATGCAAGATAGCGCCATGATTATCCGGATTAAGTTTATGACAAAACCCGGTGACCAATGGGTTCTGCGCAAGCGGGTCTACCAGGAAATCCGCGATCTTTTCGAACGCGAGGGGATTAAGTTTGCCCACCGGGAAGTTACGGTGCGCCTGGCAGGAGAAGGAGCCGACGCGCTTACCCCTGAACAAAAGCGCGCTGTAGGGGCGGCGGCGCTCAGCTCTATGGATGGGGACGACATGGCCGAAGCGCTTGAGGATATGAGCGACGACCGCTAGGACTAGGCGCCGC
Source organism: Pseudomonadota bacterium (assembly GCA_039026255.1). GTDB lineage: Bacteria > Pseudomonadota > Alphaproteobacteria > Rhodobacterales > Rhodobacteraceae > Amylibacter. The sequence continues at coordinate 6,232 of JBCCMR010000007.1, read as the reverse complement.
GTAGGCGCTTGCACGATGTTCGCCGGTCTAGTGTCCGGCCTCCAATCTGCCCTGTTCACCCTGAGGCTGCGGGCCTATTGTCTGGCCCAATACAGACTTCAGGAGGATCGCCATGGCGAGGGTCGAAACCACCGATATCGGTGAATTCAAGGTGATGGCGCTGACTGACGGGGGGGTGGAGTTTACGCCGGACCTCTTTCCCGGGACCGATCCTGATTACATCTTAGGCCTTTTGAAAGCTGCCGGGCAGGACGCGATCCAAACCAACTTCAATGCTTTCGCTGTGATGTCGGGGGATGATGTTCTTTTGGTGGACGCGGGTCCTAGGGACCTTTTCGGGGATACCTGCGGGTTCTTGCCCGAAGCGTTGGAAGAGGCAGGTATCGCGCCCGAAGCGGTGACGCATTTGCTCTTTACCCACCTTCACCCGGACCACACTGCCGGGGCGGTTACTGCAGACGGCGCGGCGGTCTTTCCTAATGCCACCGTTTTTGTGGACCAGGCGGACCATGCTTTTTGGACCAAAGAAACTTTCGCTGACGAAACCATGCAAGGCTGGCAGGGCGTGGCCAAGGGGGTTCTTGCCGCCTATGCCGGGCGCATAGAACAAACCGCTGGGGCGCAGGACCTGGTCCGCGGGGTGTCCCTTGTGCCCCTGCCTGGGCATACGCCGGGCCATATCGGGTTCCGAGTAGATGACGGTGCGTCGGGGTTCTTACACATTGGCGACGTTGCCCACGCGCCCCATGTTCAATTGGCAGACCCGGAGGTGGCGATTGTCTTTGACGTGGATGCAGACACGGCGCGCGCCACGCGCAAGCGTACGCTTGATATGCTGGCGGCAGATGGGCTGGTCTTTTCCGGGGGGCATATGCTGTCGCCGAAATTTGCCCGCCTGACCCGCAAGGGCAGCGGCTTCGTCTGGGAGGCTGACACTTGATGCCTTCGGCGGGACGCAAGTTGCTGATCACCGGGGCAAGCCGCGGCATCGGCGAGGCGGCCGCCCGCGCCTTTGCGGAGTCGGGCGCCCAAGTCATGCTCGCGGCGCGCAGCGCGGATGACATTGCCCGGATCGCGACCGAGATTACTGATGCAGGCGGAGTTGCCCATGCGGTGGCCTGTGATGTGGCAGATGCAGGCGCTATGCAGGCGGCGGTGGATGCGACGGTTGATGCCTTCGGGGGGATCGACACGTTGATTGCTAATGCTGGCATGCTGGAACCCATCGGGCGGATTGAAACGCTCCCGCCCGAAGGCTTCGCCCAGGTGATCGACACCAATGTGAACGGGGTTTTCTATGGCATTCGTGCGGCGCTGGCACCGATGAAGGCAGCAGGCGGTGGTACGGTCATTACCATCGGTTCGGGCGCGGCGACTTCTGCGCTTGAGGGGTGGGCCCACTATAGCGCCTCGAAGGCGGCGGTGCATCACCTGAATTCCGTGCTCCACAAAGAAGAGGCCGAGAACGGCATCCGCGCCCTGGTCCTGTCGCCCGGGACCGTGGCCACAAATATGCAGCGGTCAATTGCCGCCAGCGGCATCAACCCGGTTTCGTCGATCCCCTGGGAAGACCACATCCCCCCCGACTGGCCCGCCAAAGCGCTGATGTGGATGTGCACTGCCGACGCTGACGGTTGGTTGGGACAGGTGGTTTCGCTGCGCGAAGACACAGTACGCCAACGCGTTGGGCTGATATGATCCGCCACAGCGCCGCGGACGGCATCTGGCGGGTGACAATTGACCGGCCCGAAAAGGCCAACGCGGTTGACTTGCCCAGCCTGCGCGCCCTGGCAGAGGCGGCGCATGCCGCCCACCGGGACCCGGATTTGCGCGCCTTTGTGCTGACCGGCGCGGGCGATCGGGCGTTTTGCGCGGGCGCAGACGTGGCCGAAGGCGTCGATATGTTCGCCTTCACCCGCGACCCGGCCTGGCCCGCAGCCTCGAGCGCTATTGCGGCGCTGCCTTGCTTGACGATTGCGGCGCTCAATGGGACGGTGGCGGGCGGCGGGTTTTGCCCGATGCTGGCCTGTGACGTGCGCGTGGCGGTGCCGGGGGCAAAATTCTTTTACCCTGTCCTAAAACGTGGCTTCCTGCCCCAGCCCGAAGATGTCACCCGCCTGCAAACGCTCATCGGCCCGGGTCAGGCGCGGCGCATTCTGATGGGGGGCGCCAAACTTTCTGCTGATGAGGCACTGGCCTGCGGTCTGGTTGATGCCCTGGCGCCGGACGGGCTCGATACGGCGGTGGCGCCGCTTTTGGCCGATGCGGCCGCGGCAAAACCTGAAAGCATCGCAGCCATTAAGCGGCTTTTTGACGACCCCCGGGGTGCTGCGCTCGACGACTGCTACAGCGCCGCTTACGCGGGGGATCCGGCGGCTATCGCTCGGGTCCGCGGGGCGCCAGACTGACCGGCGACGCCCGCGGTGCCCTGGTGGTGGGTGGCGGCCCCGCCGGGCTTGCCGCGGCCGAAGTCATGGCGGGCGCGGGCCTGCGGGTGGCGGTCGCTGACCGGATGCCGTCCCTGGGCCGCAAGTTTCTGATGGCCGGGAAAAGCGGCCTTAACCTGACCATGGACGAACCGCCTGACCAATTTCGCGCGGCCTTTCGCGGGGACTGGTTGGCGCAGGCGCTGGTGGAATTTGACAATCGTGACGTTGTGGCCTGGGCCGAGAGTCTGGGCCAAACGACGTTCACCGGCACAACGGGTCGGGTTTTTCCGGTCGCCATGAAAGCGTCGCCGCTTTTGCGGGCCTGGCTGGCGCGGCTCGGCGGGTTGGGCGTGACCTTTCGTACCCGGTGGCGGTGGACTGGCTGGGACCCGTCAGGCGCCGCGGTATTCGCCACGCCGGAGGGCGGGCAGACTGTCGCGGCGGGGGTCACGGTGATGGCGCTTGGCGGGGGCAGTTGGGCGCGTCTGGGGTCAGACGGCGCCTGGGTCGGCCCCCTTGGCGTACGGGTGGTGCCTTTTGCCCCGTCCAATATGGCGCTGCGCCGGGTCTGGTCGGGCCATATGGCACCCCATTTCGGCGCACCGCTAAAGAACGTGGCGCTCAACGGTCGCCGGGGGGAGGCGGTGATCAGCGCAACAGGTCTTGAAGGGTCTTTGGTCTATCACCTGTCACAAGCGATCCGGGACGGTGCGGCGCTGGCCTTGGACCTCTTGCCAGGGCTAACCACTGAAGAGGCCGCGCGTCGTTTGACCGGGCAACCCCGCAAGCTACCGGTGGGGCGCTCGGTGGCCCGGGCCTGGGGGCTGACACCGGCGGCCCAGGCGTTGCTTATGGAACTGGCGCCTGCCCGGGACCGCGACACGCTGGCCCGCGCGGTCAAGCAGCTGCCCCTGACAGGCGTTGCGCCCGCCCCCTTGGACGAGGCCATCTCAACGGCTGGGGGCGTGGCGCGCGAAGCGGTCGACGACCGTTTTATGCTGCGCGCGCGCCCTGGCGTTTTCGTGGCGGGCGAGATGCTGGACTGGGATGCGCCCACCGGTGGCTACCTGATCACCGGCTGTTTGGCCTCAGGCCGCGCAGCGGGTCGTGCTGCGGTGGATTACTTGGCGTCGCGCCGGGCGACCGTGGTCCCGTAGGCGTCCCGTTTGCGCCCCCGGTTTGAGATGGCCATGGCCTTCTCGGCCTGGGCGAGCGGGAAGCCAAAGTGGTAGGCCCAGCCCATGCAATGACACAAGAGCAGATCCGGCACGGTGAAGGTTTCCCCTGTCAGCCAGGGCCCGTCTCCGATGCGCTGGCTGAGCGAGGCCATCGACCGGTCGAATTCCCATTTCAGGATCGGCTCAATGTCAGCGCTGCGCTGGTCTTCGGGGTTGGTGAATTTGTTGCGCATCGCTGTCCACAGACAGCCGTCGACCTCGTCGCAGATAAACTGGGTGAGACTGTCCTGGTGCGCCCGCTCAATGGTTCCTGGCGGATGGGTGAAGGCGCCATGCTTGTCGGTCAGGTAGGTCAGGATTGCCACGCTGTCGGGCACCGCGGCATCGCCGTCCATCAAAACCGGTATCTTTCCGGACGGGTTGGCGGCGCGGGCCTGGGGGCCTTTGGGCTGCTCCTTGATCAGCTCGTAATCCTGGCTGAGTTCGCTGAGCATCCAGCCAACCCGGAAGGCGCGGCTCGTGAGGCTGCCGATAAGCGTGTACATTGGGCGTCTCCTGGTGTTGGGTGGCGGGTCAGTCCCGGCGCAGCATGGCGATGCGGATAAAGGCGCGCTCCACCGAGGCGAACTCGGGCGGGCGGTGGCTCGACCGCAGGGCAAGGTCGGTGTCCAAAAGCTCCGTCAGGGCCCGTTCGAGCCGGGCCGCCCCCAGGCGCCGCGCCTGGCGAGCCAGCCGGTCCTTGCGGGGGCCGAACACCGGCGGGCGGGCCCAGGCCAGGGCATTGTCGACCCCTTCGGGATGGGTTGCGGCCGCGTGGAGCGTGCGAAAATGGCGCGTGGCGGTGATGCAAAGGGTGGTGGCGCCCACCCCCTGACCGGCCAGGCGCCGTAGGGTGGTGACCACATCCGCCGCGCGGCCCTCTGCGGCAGCGTGCACCGGATCATCAAGGTCCGCATCCGCTGTCGCGGGCAAGCAGGCCGCGATGTCGTCCGAAGTCAGGGGCGCGCCGTCCCCGTGCTTATAAAGCCCGATCTTTTCGATCGTCTGCATCAGCTCGCCGGGATCCATGGCCCGCGAGAGCGTCATCAGATCGGCCATGGCGGGGCTGGGGATGTCGCGCAGGCCCGCTTCGGCCAGGGCCTTTTCCAACTCGTCGCGGCCCGGCGGGTCGTCGTAGATGCCGATGGCTACTGACCGCCGGTCGCTTTCAAAAAGCTTGCGCAGCTTTGACCTGGTGTTGAGCGTGCCTGCCGTGCACACTAGCGTTGCGTCCCCGTCCGCCCAGTCGGCGAGCGCGGCCTGCAGGACCCCGGTAAGCCCGTCGCCCACCGCATCCACAAAAACCACGCGCGGGCCCGGGAAGAACCCCACCGCCTTCATGGCATCGAGTGCCAGCGCCGGTTCCTTGCGTAGTTCTGTCCCGGTCATGCGGGTCAGGCGCATCTCTTCTTCCGCCGCGGGCCCGGTCAGGGCCTTGATCAGCGCTTGGCGTTTCAGCGCGACCCGCATGGCGTCGGCCCCGTAAAGCAGGATACCCGCCTGCCCGATGGCAGGTTTTGACAAGAAAGCCGTCGCTTGGGCGCCTGCCAGCTTCATGTGGCCCACCTGCCCGCCGTCAGTGCGATGCGTTCGGCGATTTGGTCGGCCAGCGCCCGGGCAAGGCGTACGTTTGCGTCCCGTTCGGCCACGGCCGACGGGAAGGTTTCGGACGTTGTGGAAAAGGCAGTGACCCGCGTGACCTGGTCCTGGAAAACGATCGATCCCGTGCCCACCTGGCGCACGGTAAAGCGCGCGGTGCCCACAAGGTTCTCGCGCGTGGTGCCTTCGTCTTCGGTCACGGCGAGGTTCGATTCCGCGATATCCAACGCAAACGTCAGCACGTAGGGCGCGTCGGCGTCGGCCACGCCGAGCCGGTTTTCGAGGTGCTCGCGCAGTTCAAATCCGTTGCGGCCCCGCACCAGGTCGATTGCGATACGGTTGCGCAGCGCCACTGCCGCGCCCCCTTCCCGGTAGACCGGGGTAAAGCCACAACTTGCTAGGCCGGTGAGTGTGGCCAGGACCATCATCCTGCGGGTCCGATTTATGGCGCCCTTAGACGACAACGTTCACGATCCGCCCGGGCACCACGATCACCTTTTTCGGCGCCGCCCCGTGAAGCGCCTGCTGCACGGTTTCGGTGGCCATGACGCGGCTCTCGACCTCTTCCTTTGGCAGGTCCCGGGGGAGGTCGATTTCCCCGCGGCGCTTCCCGTTAATCTGAATTGGCAGCGTCACCGTGTCTTCAATCAAAAGCGCTGGGTCGGCCACGGGCCAGGGTGCCTGGGTCACCAGACCCTCACCCCCCAAGTGTGCCCAGACCTCTTCGGCGAGGTGCGGGGTCATAGGCATCATCAACTGCGCCAGGGTGCGGGCGGACTCCCGCTGCACGGCTGCGCTTGCCTTTGATTTGGCCAGCACGTTCGCAAAGCTGTGGATCTGCGCGATGGCGCTGTTGAAGCCGAAGCTTTCGATGTTCTGGGTCACGCTATGGATGGTCTTGTGCATCGCCTGGCGCAGGGCCGCGTCCGCCGCGGTGGCGCTCTGGTCCTCCATCCCGGCGATGTTGTAGGCCATGGTCCAGATGCG
>JBCCMR010000006.1:0-21334 GCA_039026255.1 Pseudomonadota bacterium | reverse complement strand
GAAGGGGTCACGCCCCGCGCAGGCAAATCCTTTGTCCGGGACCCGGGCATCCCCTACCACGACACATCCACAAACGGCGTGCCGGGGACCAACCGGTCACCCTTTGCGGTCTTCGGTGGCCCGTACCTCTTGGATCTGGTGACCCGGGTGTCGAGCCCGGCGCTGCGGGCGGTGCGGGCCAGCAAGTTTTCCGTCCACCGGCGCGCCCGGCCCGAAGTGCTGGCTGCCCGTTTCCACACCATCTTCACGCTCTACGATCCCAGCGGCGGCGGGGAATACGACCTTGGCGACCCGGTCGAGGGGGAGGCCCGGCGCATCCTGGGGCGCACGTTGGCCCCCCAGGTGGTCCCGGAAGCCGGCGCCACTGAGCCTTCCCTGGTAAACGTGCTCAGGGCCGTGCGCGAAAGCAACGAGAAAGCCAACGCGACCGCGGCCCAGCCTAACCCGCCCAACAGCTGGCTTTTGCCGATGGCCTTCCCGGAAGGGTCGCCCATGCACCCGGCCTACGGGGCCGGGCACGCCACGGTTGCAGGCGCCTGCGTGACGATCCTGAAAGCCTTCTTCGACATGGGTCCGAAGTCCAACCGGGTCATGTTTGTGGAGCCGGGGGAAAACGCCTACATCGCCCATAAGACCTCTGCGGACACCGATCCGCCGGAGCTGATCGAGGTGCCCATGAAAGACGGGCTCACGCTTTTGGGCGAACTGAACAAGCTCTGCTGGAACATCTCGAACGGGCGCAACATCGCCGGGGTGCACTACTTCACCGACTACATCGAGTCGGCCATACTGGGCGAAAACGTAGCCATCGGCGTGCTGCGCGAACAGATGCTGACCTACTTCCACGGGCAAGACTATTCTGACTGCGCCAAGGCGGCCAACAACCCGGCCACCCCGGACGCCGATGAAAACGTGTCGATGACGCTGCCGCTCTTCACCCGACGGCGCTTGCCCAAATCGCTTTTGGCCGGGGGCGCGGACTTCACCCATGACGACCCGGTCGAAGAGATCAAGATCTGCAAGGACGGCACCCTGAAAAAGGTCCACTGATCCGGTAACCAATGGCGGTGCCGCTGGGCACCGCGCGCGGGCCGCGCATCCCTGACGCGGCCCGCGCAAAACCTGCGCAAAAACACCCCGCTTCGGGACAATGGCGCGCGGTGCCCGCAGGCGAAATGCTCTATCTTTGTTGCATCTAGTTAGGAGCATCCCATGGCCGACACCGCCCGCGACTTCACCGACACGACTGAGACCGCGCAGTTTCACGTCTACCAGGCGATCGCCCAGGCCACCGCTGACCACGGGGCCGACACCATGTTCGGGCTTATGGGGGACGCCAATCTTTTTATGGTCGACAGCTTCGTGCGCGACTGCGGTGGGCGTTTTGTGCCCGTGGCATACGAAGGCAGCGGGGTGCTGATGGCGCTGGCCTATTCCCACGTATCGGGGAAGGTGGGGGTGGCCACCACCACCCACGGACCCGCGGTCACCAACTGCGTCACCGCCTTGACCGAGGCCGCTCGGGGACATATCCCGCTCGTACTTTTGGCCGGGGATACACCGGTGTCAGAGCCACGCCACCTACAAAGCATCGACCAGCGGGAACTGGTGAAAACCACCGGCGCTGGCTTTGAACAACTGCGTGCCCCGGACACGGTTGCCATGGATGTGGCCCGCGCCTTCTACCGCGCCCGGGTCGAACGGCGCCCGATTGTGCTGAACATGCCCGCCGACTTCATGTGGGCCGAAGCCAACCGGGAAACCCGCGTGCTCGACGTCTTTACGGCGCCCGGGGGCGTGGCCGAAGGGGACATCCTCGACGAAGCTATCGGCATGATCGCTTCGGCCCGGCGACCGCTGATCCTGGCGGGCGGCGGCGCGGTAGACGCCAAAGACGCGTTGGTGCGCCTGGCTGACCGGCTTGAGGCGCCTTTGGCCACGACGCTCAAGGCCAAGGGGCTTTTCAACGACCATCCCTACAACATCGACATCTTCGGCACGCTTTCCACACCCGCAGCCTATGACCTGATGGCAAAATCCGACTGCATCGTGGCCTTTGGCACGGGGCTCGGTGATTTCACCACCGACAACGGCAAGCTGATGAAGGACAAACGCATCGTGCAGGTGGATATCGAACCCACGGCCATCGGCGGGGGGCTTCACCCCGATGCAGCGCTTTTGGCCGATGCGGCGCAGACGGCTGAGACGATCATCTACTGGCTCAATGAGGCGGAAATCCCCCCAAGCGGGTCCACAAAAGATCTCAACACCCAAGAGTTGACCCTCCATCCGGTGGAGACGTCTAGGACCGCTGCCGGGTGCGTCAACTTTGTCGAGGCGCTCGCAAAAATGGAAGACGCGCTGCCCAGAGATCGGGTGCTGATCACCGATGGCGGCCGCTTCATGACCGAGGTCTGGGTGCGTATCTCGGCTCCTGATCCGCGCAGCTTTGTAGTGACGGCCAACTTCGGCTCCATTGGGTTGGGCCTTCAAGAAGGCATCGGCGCAGCCCTGGCCGCCCCAGATCGCCCGGTGGTGGTGTTTTCCGGAGACGGCGGCTTTATGATGGGGGGGATTAACGAATTTAACACAGCAGTGCGGCTGGGGCTCGACCTGATTGTGGTGATCGCAAATGACAGCGCTTACGGGGCAGAACATATCCAGTTCAAGGACCGCCAGATGGACCCTAGCCTGACCGAGTTCCACTGGCCCAGCTTTGCGGAGGTGGCCAGATCCCTCGGTGGGACAGGGCATTTAGTGACCTCGACCGAGACGCTGAAAGAGGCGCTTGCCGCGCTAGAAACCCGCAAGGGTCCGACGCTCATCGAACTGCGCCTTGACCCCAATGACGTGCCGCGCATGCGCAAGTGATCGCATTCGCTTGACCCCGCCACCCAGTGCGGCCACAGGGAGCGTGGGCAATCGGAAAAGGTCATGCGATGCGGTTGAGCGACTTCAAGGTGTTGGCGTTCGACGTCTACGGCACGCTGATCGACTGGGAAAGCGGAATGGTCGCCGCCCTGCGTCCACTCACCGATCGGGTGGATCGCGACCTAAGCCGCGACGCCATCCTCGAAGCCCACGCCTTCCAGGAAAGCACCGCGCAGCGCTGGACCCCGGCCAAACCCTATGCAGAGCTTTTGGCCACCGTCTACCGGCGACTGGCCGAAGTCTGGGGCATACCGGTCACCTGGGAAGAATGCCAAGCCTATGGCCAAAGCGTGCGCCAATGGCCCGCCTTCGACGACAGCCGCGCGGCGCTTGCCTACCTTAAGGATCACTTCGATCTGGTGGTGCTGACCAACACCGACAACCAGAGCTTCCAGGGCTCAAACGCCCGGCTGGGCGTCACGTTTGACGGGGTCTACACGGCGCAGGATGTGGGCAGCTACAAACCCGACGACCGCAATTTCGAATACATGCTGGCCATGCTCAAAGCGCGGGGATTTGGGCCCGGTGACGTGCTCCACACCGCAGAAAGCATGTTCCACGACCACGTTCCGGCCCGCCGTCACGGCCTGGCTAACTGCTGGATATACCGGCGCCACGCCCAGGCGGGCTATGGCGCGACCATGGACCCGGGCACACCCGCAGAGGTGGACTTTCGCTTTAATTCGATGGCCGACCTGGTGGCCGCCCACCGGGCAGAGTTGGCCGCGCGCTAGCGCCCCTACCAGCGGCCCGAGGCGCCACCCCCGCCAGACCGCCCCCCGCCAAAGCCGCCGGACGACGACCGGGACCGCCGGGCGATAGTGTAGGTCGTTTCGTTGACGTAGCCGCACCGGGGGCACGTGGTTCGGCGCACCCCCTGGCCCGTCGATGACGTGGTGGCCGACCGTACCGTGCGGGTCGACTGGCGCAGGCCGCGGGTGTTGCAAGACGGGCAGACCCTGAACCGCGCCAGCCCGTTGGCCAATGCCCCCCGCCCAAAGAAAAGCGCCATCACCCCGGCCATCACCGCAAAGGCCCATGGGCTGTCACCGCCCGAGGCCGCGGGCTCTGGCGCGGGACTGCCCGCGCGGAAGGGGAGCACGATCTGGTCGATGACCGCGACCGCGCCGTTGAGTATCCCCGCCGGGTAGTCGCCGTCGCGGAACGCCGGCAGAAAGACCCGGTCCACAACGTCTTCGGCAGCGCGGTCCCAGTCGCGCGCGTAGGCCGCCCCCAGTTCCACGCGCATGGCACGGTCGTCACGCAAGATTAGGATCAGCACGCCGTCATTGCGCGACGCGTCACCGATGCCCCAGTGGTTAAAAAGCCCCGTGGCAAACGCCTCTAGTGTGATGTCGGGGGCGTAGGGCGCCTGGCTTGGCAGGGTCAGCACCGTCATTTCAACGCCAGTATCCGCTCGCAAGCCACTTAGCTGCGCATCAAGGGCCGCAAGCTCTTGCGTTGACAAAAGCTCCGCTAGATCATTGACGGTTGTAGATGTGTAGTCGGGGTAAGACTGCGCCCAGGCGCCATTGATCCCGGCAAAGACAAAGAAGATCAGAAGTAAAATACGTCGCATCATCGGAGCCTAGCGCCCCGGGCGACCCCTGACGAGAGGTTGTTGCCATGGTCATACGGTCAAACCAGTCAGAACCGATCGCCGGCGGATGCCGCTGCGGGGCCGTGCGCATCAGCGCCCGCGGTGCCCCGCTCCGGGTGGGGATATGCCACTGCATGGATTGCCGAAAACACCACGGCGCGCCGTTTTACGCCGCAGCAATCTTTCCCGCGGCGGCGGTGACGGTCACCGGGACCTCGGCATCTTACCAGGGGCGCCATTTTTGCCCCGTATGCGGATCCCCGGTTTTTGCCGTCACCGGCGATGAAACCGAGGTGCACCTGGGCACGCTCGACACGCCGGGGCTCTTTGCGCCGGACTACGAAACCTGGACCACCCGGAAGGAGCCCTGGCTACCGCCCCTGGCGCCCGCGCAGGCGGGCCGGTTCTGCGGCTAGGGCCCCGGGGCAATACGCAATGAGCCCCACCGGGATAGGGCGGGGCTTCGCAGATAAGTCAGGGTTGCGCGTTTACTATTTGGCGATGGCGCGAAGCATCCAGGCGGCCTGTTCGTGGAAGGCGGACCGTTGGGTGGTCAGGTCTTCGGTCACCGGGTCGTTGCGGTCGCCAGCCATCTTGATGAGCCCGTGCAACCGGTGCGCCACGCGCAGGTGGTCGGCGGCCAGGTCTTCGCACATGCCACCGGCAGAGGGCGTGTCGTCCAGGTCCTTGATGACGGATTTCTTCATCACGTCACCCATGGCCATCGGGACCATCACACCCAACGATCTATGCGTTCGGCCAATTCATAGGCCGCGGACATATTCTCGTACTGCTTTTCGGTCAGATTGTGGACCGAACGAAGGAGCGGGCCCTCCGGGTTCCAGTGGTACGCGTCCGTTTGGACACCAGCTGTTAGGTGTCGGCCAGCACGTCGGCAAACCCTTCAGTGATGCCGGAGACGCCAGTCACTTCGGTGTCGATATGTTCGGTTTCGGGCACGACTTTAAGCGCGTCTGCCATGAAATCCTCCTAACTTTGATGAACCACCCGCCAGGCGGGGCCTGCGGGGCCGCGACCCTATTGGTCGCGGTCAAGGACCCAACCGATCAATGCGGCCACGAAGAGCAGCGCAAAAAACCCAAAGAGTATGCGCGCCAGATCCTCAGACGTGGCTGAGATGCCGGCAAACCCAAAGGGCGCGGAGATCAGCATCAGAACCAAGAAAATGAGCGTCCAGTGTTTCATGTCTCTTTCAGAGCGCCCAGCCGGCGCGCGATTGCGGTCAGTCGAGCATAAAACCACGTTCGCCCGGCGAAAGTTCCTTGTTTTTGGGTCGCAGCAGAAGGCGAACGGTCGCATGGCAGCCTGTTGGCCGGGTCAGCACGCGCCGTTTATTCGCCGCCGATAAACCCGGCCCCGGAGTCAAACTCATCACGGTGCGGACGTGGGCGTAGGCGATTTGAAACATGGCTCCGGTGAGCGGCACCAGCACGCTGATCGATCCGGGGTTGCCCCCAAAGTTTAACAAAAACATCGCAACGCGCGCCTCGGCAAGGGCAACAAACAGTTCGCTTTCGACCAATTCTTCGGGCACGGCGGAGACCACGGCGGTGTCAAATCGCGACAGACCCGTTGCCTAGGCTTCTGCAAGGATCAGGTATGTTGTAATCGCCGCGCCGGACGCCACCCCGCCCAGGGCCTGAGCAATATCTGCCGCCACAAATCCGTCGACTTCGACCGCAAGAGTTCGGTCTTTTGTGACTGTCCCACACCTGGCATTGGGCGCGCTACGGAACCGTCACTTTGGCTCCCAATTAAACCAAGACATAGCAACAGGGACCGATCATGCGGACCAAATGCGACAATTGCCCGCTTCGCGGCCAAGACCTTTTAACTTCGCTCACCCCGAATAGGTGCGCCAACCAAAAGTGCAGAACCTGGTAGATGGTGGTTGACCTGGGCACAACTCTCTTGCGTGATGGGTCCTCATCGGCCCAACTCTACACCGTGCTGAACGGTCAAGGGATCCCGGCAAAGACGCTGAGCAGAGGGGTCGCCCCAGGTGATGAAATTTGTCTTTCCGGGTGAGGTCTAGGGCCTTCTATCGACGGGCTTGGGAAGATGTTACACACGGTCGAGGCAATCACCGACATGGGGTTTTGTGTGTTTTATGGGTCCCGTCTCTGCCGGTTTGCGGCCGATATCCGAACCGGCGGAAAGACATATCCTGGCTGGTCTCTGTGGAAAAGCATTTCTTTGGCGCTTCGCTGAGCACGATTGGCCAAGGCAGTGAAATGAGCCCGATGGCCTGGGCCTTGATGTCCATCCGGGATCGCACCGCCAACACGGGGATGGTTGGACCAGTGGGTGAAATCAACTTTCCCTACCGCCAGGGAAACATGGCGCACGCCATAGGGCCGTCGCTTGTTTACACGAACAAAACACCGGCCAAACTTTGGCAGCGGCAAATGGTGACCTGGGCGAACGAAATGCTCATCTTCCATGCCATTGAAGGGTTGAAGCGTTTGGCCGATGTCACCGGGTCTGACGCAAAACGCCGCCCCCTGGTCTAACCCCGGGGCGGCGCAGTTGCTTTTTGAGGCATGCGGAACAGGCACACACTCCGGCCGGTGCGCGCCAGATTATTCCGCCAGCGTAGTCTGATGGGTAATCCAGTAGGTTTCAGTCGGGTGCACCTGGTAGTTGGTCAACCCGGCCTTAGCGACGTTTGTTTGGCTCACGTGAAAGACCGGGATCATGGCCGCCTCGTCAACGACGATTTTTTGCACGGCGTCGTAGATGGTCTTGCGGTCGGCAAACCCAAAGGTCGTGCGCCCGTCTTCCAAAAGCTTGTCGAGTTCTGCGTTTGCAAAACCGCCCGAATTGGAGCCACCATCCGACTTAAGGAGCGTTTCCAGCACCGCTCCCGGATCGCCCTGGGGCGTGGTCACCCAAGCCTGCAGGAAAAGGTCTGCGTTACCCGCGGCGATGGCGTCATTGCTGGCGCCCCATTCGCCCACGGTGACGTTGGCTTTCACACCGATTGCCGCCAGGAATGCCTGGGTCAGTTGTGCCGTCGGCGCCAAGGCGGCACGTGACGAATAGGTCACGATGTCGATCTCAAGGGGTGCGCCATCAAGCATCCAGGTGCCGCCTTGTTTGACCGCGCCCGCTTCGGCTAACAGCTCTTCAGCTTTGGCGGGGTCATAGGCCATCGACACGTCCGCGGCCCAGCCTTTGCCGTCCGGGAAAACGTTCCCCGCGGGCACGCCACCTACGCCAGAAAGCGCTGCGTCAACAACACCTTGGCGGTCAATGGCCATGCTGACCGCGCGGCGGATCAGAGGGTTCGCCATGGGCCCGCTGCGGGCATTGACGGTGTAGAAGTAAAGCCGCGCCGTAGGCGCCGAAAAGCCCTGGGCGCCAGTCTCCTGAATGCGCGAAAAATCCGCCTCGGGGTAGTTGATAACCATGTCGACCTCGCCTGCCTCAAAGGCCAGCGCCGCGGTAGCTGGGTCTCCGGCGACAACCACGCGCACCTCGTCCAGGCCCGGGGTGCCCTGCCAGTAATTGGCGTTGGCCTCAACCCGGTAAAGCTGCTCTGGCACCGCTTCGCGGAAGACGTACGGCCCGGTGGCGTTGATCGGAAACGCTTCGGACGGGGTGCCCAGGATCGCAATCGCCGGTTCGGACAGCGACCAAGGGAAGGCTGCGTTGGGGCTGTTGGTTTCAAAAACTACGACGTTTTCGCCATCGGTCGACATGCCTGCAAGGTCTAGGAGCTTTGCAACCCGCGCGTTGTTCGCCGGGTCACCCTCTTTTAAGATGGGCTCGATGGCGCTGACCACAGCGGCCGCAGTCACCGGGCTGCCATCGTGGAAAGTCAGCCCGTCACGCAGGGTTACGCGCCAGGTAGTGGGGGCGGATTGCTCGATGCTCTCGGCCAGGCGCGGGTAAAGTGTTAGGTCATAGTCGATACCCATCAGAGTTTCGGTCACACCGGTCTGGTTCGACAGCCAGCCGTTATAGCCGGCGCGAGGATCGGGCACTTCGTCAGATGGGCCAAAGCCCACCGAGATCGTCAGCGTTTTATCCTGGGCCGCCGCTGGGGTCACGGCTGGCACGGCCGTCCCAAGCGCCAAAAGCGCAGAAAATGCAATTCGGGTGATCATGGACACGGGTTCGTTTCCTTTCGGTCTTGGATCAAGGTTCGGTAGTTGCCACACCCTGCGCAGACGTGGCCCCGCCAAAAAAGCGCCCACTTAAACGGGCGCCTATTGGGCAGCAGCAAACCGAGGCGGGCACTGTAGTAGGGGCCTTAGTCACAGGTGCAAATCACTGGATCTAGTTCGTATGCGCGGCGGCTAATGCGTGTCGGGCGCTTGGCGACAACGGGTTATGCAACTAGCGAAGTTACTGGTATTTCGCAAGGCAAATTGTTAGATATCCGCCAAACCAACGGAGAAGCGTCTTGAAGCGAAACAGCCGGTTATCTCTGGCGCTGCACACGCTTAGCCATATGGCAGGTGACCCGGAGCAAATGCGCACCTCGGCCTCAATCGCGGCCCATGCGGGCACAAACCCGGTGGTCGTGCGCCGGGTGCTTGGGCGCCTTCGGGAAGCCGGGCTACTGATTTCTGAAAAAGGCCACGCCGGGGGTTGGCGCTTGGCAAAACCGCCCCAGGGGATCACCCTAGCCGACGTCTACTTAGCGCTTGACGAAAAGCTGATCGCCAGCGACGACAACGAAGAACGGCCCACCTGCGCTGTCGAATATGCCCTGCGCCGCCGGGTGACGCAGGTCATGGACGAGGTAGAGGCTGGGTTGATCACCCGCTTGCGCCAAACAACAATTTCCCAACTCTTCGAAGGCTGAGCACCGGCGCCACAAGGAGCCCGAGGTGCGGTTTCCTAAGGCGGCCGCGCCGATAGCGACCCGCCTGTCAGCCCTCAAGCTCCCGGGCAGCCAAAAGGTAGTAGTTTCGCGTGGGCGCGTTTACAGTTTCGTCAGCGCATTGGCGCATCGCGCGCACCTTGATGGCTTTCGCCTCTGCCGCGTGATCATCAAGCGCGATCAGCCGGTCCGCAAGCTCCATCGCCCACTGGGCATCCCCCGCATCCGCCGCCGCCGAGGCCGCATCGCAAAGCGCGGCAGCGCCCCCAGCCAAGGTCACCAGGCGCCGCGCCTCTTCTGCCGGGGGAAGCTGACCCAGGCTTGTGGGATTTCCGTCGAACCAACCCAGAGTGCCCGCGAAATACGCACGCGAGGCATAGGCTACCGACCCATAGAATTCCTTCAGATATGTTTTCGCCGCTAGATCAGCGGGCAGAGCCAGCCCCGCGGCGATCGTCACCGGGTCAAGGCCCGCGTCCGCCCCGGCCACAGTCTGCGCCACCACATGGCGGATCGCGTCTCGGTATCCGGTCAGACAGGACCGGATCGCCTCGGCGCCGACAACCGGGTTCGTATGCCCCGGCGCCAGGACTTCGGGCCCGTATGCCATTAACTGATCCATAGTTGCCGCCCAGGCATCAAAGTCCCGATAAGGGGTACCGCGGATCGCGTAGAGGTTGGGAAAAGCGTGGTAAAAGTTATCACCGCTGAAGAGCACTTTCTCGGCTGCGTACCAGACCACCACGTGGTCCGGCGTCTCGCCCGGGGCTTTGGCCAGTTCCAAGTCAAAGCCGTGGCGCGACAGGGTGGACTGTGCGCCGACCCGGTGCGTGGGCTCCAGGTATCCCGCGCCCATGCCTTTCATGGGGCGATCCCCTGGCCCTACGCCTAGGCTGACCCGTTCGTCGTCGGGAAGGCTAATGCCGAATTGCCGCTTGGTGCGCGCCATAAGCGCCTTGTTAGGCGCAGGGCCGCGGTTGCCAGTTTCCACCAAATCAGATGAGAAATTATCCGCCGCAATGATTTCGACGTCGCCGCCTTGGGCAAAGACTGCCGCACCCGAGATGTGATCCCGGTGCGAATGGGTATAGATGATTGTGGTGATCGGCTGGTCTGAAACCGCGCGGAAATCTGCCAGAATGTTCTCGGCCGCCTGGGTCGTCTCTGTTGTGTCAATGACAATAGCCCCGTCCGTCCCCACGAGAAAATGCACGTTTGACGCCGCATACCCCACCGCCGAATAAACTCCCGGCGCAAGGGTATGCAGCCGTTTTTCGAAATTTGCGTTTTGGCGGATCAGGTCGGGGTGCGCGGGCATAGGTTTCCTTAGGATTGAACGCGGTCGGAGCCAGCAGCGGAATAAGACACCAAGTCCGATACCGTTAGGCTTCGATCACGGTTTTCGAAGGTTTGAATATACTTGATCATCGTGTGGGAGTGTTCGCGCATCATGCCCTCGGCGCGCACGGCGTCGCCCTGCTCGATGGCCTCGTAGATAACCTGGTGCTGGGCGTTTCCCAAGCGCAGGCGAAAGACGCCTGCCTCCCAGCGCTCCGGGCTGTCGAGGATACCGCGGTCAAAGACCATCGACCCCGCAGCAAGCATCGGCAGGTGACTGATCTGCTGGCAGGTGAAGCCCACGTAGTCATTGCCGCAATTGTCGAGGATGCTGGTATGGAAGACCTCGTTCGCGGACTGCATCTGACGGGCCACGGGGGCGTCGAGCCGTTCCAGATTCACCAGATCGCCAATGGTTTCGATAGCGCGGGCCATGGCTGGCAGAGCAGCTTGGCGGTTCGGTGACTGTGCCAACAATCGCGCCGCTAGGCTTTCGAGGTGCCCGCGCACCTGCACCGCTTGGAGGATGTCGGATATGCTGGGGCTTTGGATAGTGTAGCCGCGACCTTCGCCCCGGCGCACGATGCCTTCACGCTCAAGCAGTCGGAGCGCCAGGCGCACCGGTGTGCGCGACACTTTGAAGGCATCACAAAGCTGGGCTTCTGACAGGCGTTCCCCTTCCGCGTAAACCCCGTGGATGATGTCGTCGCGAATGCGGGCGGCCAGTTCAGCATCAATAGAATTCATAGTGTCAGTGAGAGTTTTTGGGATCCCAAAGTCAAGGGCAAAGCCAGTTTTGCTTGACCATCGCTCAGAAATTCCTTGATTCAGGATCCAGTAACCGGCTTAATCAGCGCCAGCCAACCGAGAATCGGCTGTATCGGGACCCAAACGGGAGGTTTGGGATCCCAAACAACTCGGCCGCCGACCAACGGGAGAACTGGGAGGACACCATGGCATTTAACCGTTTCACCTTGAGCGCTGCGCTAGCAATTGGTCTGGGCCTGGGCGCTGCCTCCGCGGCCGACGCCGACCAACTGACCGTCGCCAGCTTTGTACCACCGCAGCACCACACCAACGCGGTAATGTTTACCTGGCTTGCCGCCGAACTAGAAAAACGGTCGGGCGGCGATCTGACGCTTCAGGTGTTTCCGGCGGGGCAACTGGGCGCGGGACCCGTGCAGCAGTACCGCCGCGTGGTCGAAGGGGTGGCCGACATCACCTTCGGCGTGTCCGCATACACGCCCACGATCTTCCCCCGCACCATGCTGGCGATCCTGCCTGGTAAGGCTGAAACCTCCGCAGAAGCGACCCAGCGCATCATGGCGGTCTACGACGACTATCTGGCGCCGGAATACGAGAACGTTGTGATGCTCGGGCTGGCTACCGCCCCAGGCGTGGGCATTGCATCCACCCGCAAGCTGGAAACACTGGCCGATTATGAAGGTGCAAAGATTGTGCCCTACGCGGCGCTTACGACGCCCCTAATCGAAGCCATGGGCGCCGTGCCCGTGCAGATGCCAGTGACCGAGATGTACACGGGGCTGTCTACCGGGACCATCGACGGCGCCTACGCCACCTGGAACAATATGACCCCGCCCTGGAACTTTTGGGACGTGGCCGACTACTTTGTCGAAAACGTGCCGGTGCAGCACGCTGTGGTCTTTGTGCTAATGAACCGCGAGCGCTACGAGGGCCTGAGCCCTAAGCACCGCGCCATAATCGACGACCTGGCCGGCGAAGCGATTTCCATGCAGATCGCCGCCAGTTTTGACGGGGCGGATGCCAAGTCGCTCGATATGGTGGCGGCCCAGGACCCGGCCACATTTGAACGGGTGCGCATGTCTGATGCCGAACGCGCGCGCGTAGATGCAGCCCTGGCCAAGGGGCTTGAGGTGATCTTTGCCGATTACGAAAGCCGCGGCATCACCGACGCGCGCGAAATCTACGAAGCGCTGAACCGCTGATCCCGACCCGACATCGGGGATACCTGTTATGAGCCAAGAGCCTTCCCCCATCGGACGCCGCGCCGACGCGATCTTGCGTGCGGTTGCCCTGACGGCGGGAGGGCTCGCGCTGGCGGGGATGACGGGGCTGAGCGTCTTTAACGTGCTGATTATGCGCAAGGCGCTCAACGCGCCGATCCAGGGGGCCGAAGACATCCTGATCCTGATGCTCGTTTTTATCGTGGCGGTTTCGATCCCCTTCGGCGCCCGCGGCGGCGCCCATATCGAGATCGAAATGATGGAGCCTTACATGTCGCAACGCGTGTCGCGGCTGTCTCTCATCGGGGTCAAGATCATAGGGGCGCTGCTTTTGGCGATCATGGCATGGCGGCTTTGGCATTCGGGCGCAGCGGCTCCTAAGTTCGGCGAAACCACCCAGCAGCTGCTGATTTCGTTTGAACCCTTTTACTACCTTTTGGCCTTGGGAGTGGCCGCCTATGCGCTGATCCTCGTGGCTGAAGTAATCCACCTGGCCCGGGATCGTGCCCTGCCGCGCCAAAGCGCTGATGACCCCGCCGATCCCAAAGGCGGTGCCCAGTGATGAGCATGACGCTCCTGGGCCTTTTGGGGCTGGCCGCGCTTCTGGTGCTTTTAGTGCTGCGTATGCCGGTGGCGCTGTCGATGCTCGCGGTGGGCTTCGTCGGCACGATCCTAGCTAATGCCAACCAGTTTCTGCTGCTCGGTATGTCTTCCGAACAAGCCTGGGCCCGGGGTTTCCGCGTGGCGTTTTCCAACCTCTCGGGCGAGACCTTCGAGGCGGCATCGAACTACAACCTTTTGGTTATTCCGATGTTTGTCCTGATGGGTAGCCTGGCGGGTGTGTCGGGCATGTCGAACGACCTCTTCGCCGCGGCCTACCGGTGGATGGGCCACATGCGCGGCGGGCTTGCATCGGCCACAATCGCCGCCTGCGCGGGCTTTGCGGCGCTTTCCGGGTCGTCCCTGGCCAGTGCGGTCACGATGGGCCGCGTGGCCCTGCCCGAAATGCGCCGCTACCGTTACTCTGATAGCTTAGCCACCGGATCGGTGGCCGCAGGCGGAACGTTGGGTTTTCTGATCCCCCCGTCGGGCGGCATGATCATCTATGCCGTCCTGACGGAACAGTCGATCGGCCGCCTGTTCATGGCGGGCATTATCCCCGGCATCATCCTGACGCTGCTTTTCATTTTGGCCATCAACTTGGTGGTTATGCGCAACCCGGACGCAGGCCCACGGGGCGAACGGTCAAGCGCCGAGGACCGGCGCCAGTCGCTTTTGAACGCAGCCCCCATCCTGGGCGTCGTCTTTGTTACCATCGGCGGAATGTACACCGGCTTCTTCACGCCCGTAGAAGCCAGCGGCGTGGGCGCCTTTTTTACCTTTGTGGTAGCTGCGTTTCGCCGGTCGCTGAGCTTTGCGGCCATCAAAACGGTCGTATCCCAGACCCTGAACGCCACCGCCACGGTCTTTATGATCATTATCGGCGCTTTCGTTTTTATCCCGTTTATGTCGCTCACCGAGGTTCCCGCGCAGGCGGTGACGATCCTGACGTCGCTGCCCATCGGCGACGTGGGCGTTCTTTTGGTGATCATCGGCATCTACATTCTTTTGGGCATGTTCCTGGAATCGATGGCAATGCTGGTGCTGACCATTCCGGTTGTAATCCCCATCGCCATCGGCCTGGACTGGAACCTGATCTGGTTCGGCATCATCGTGGTGATCGTCCTTGAGATGGGGATGATTTCCCCCCCGGTGGGCATCAACGTCTTCATCGTGAAATCCATCGCCCCCGACGTGCCGATGGGGCGCATCTTCCGCGGCATCTGGCCTTTCTGGTTCGCCATGGCCCTGATGATCGCCCTTCTTATCCTATTCCCGCAAATCGCTCTCTTCCTACCGGAAACGGTAGTCGGCGGATAGCAAACCCAGGAGCTGCCCCATGGATCAAAGGACCGAAACGAAATCGCTGCAGCAGTTTATCGGCGGCAGTTGGGCGGACGCGGAAGGTGGCGCAGTGTTCGAGGACCTCAACCCCCTCGACGACAGCCTTTACGCCCATGTGGCCCACGGCACGACCGGCGACATGCACCGGGCCGTTGCCGCCGCCAAAGGCGCCTTCCCCGCCTACCGCGAAACCACCCCCACCGAACGGGAACGGATGCTTTTGCGCGTGGCCGAGCTGATGGAGGCGCGCGAAACAGACCTGGTCGACTGCCTGATCGACGAGATTGGGTCCCCGGTCCAAAAGGCCATGTTTGAGTTTAAAAAGGGCCTAACCATGGTGCGCGCGGCGGCGGGTATGTGCCGCAACGTTCGGGGTCAGACAATCCCGTCGGATCGGCCCGGCACGTTTTCCATGTCCATCCGCGAGCCTCTGGGCGTTGTCGCCGTAGTCACGCCCTTTAACGTGCCGCTGATCAAAACCACCCGGCTTGTTGCGAACGCCTTGGCCCTGGGCAACACGGTTGTGCACCTACCCTCCGAGATGGCGCCGCACCTGACGGTCATCTTTGCCGAGATCATCGCCGAGGCGGGCTTCCCGGCGGGGACTTACAACGTGGTCACCGGCATGGGCGCGGAAATCGGCGACGCGCTCACCGGCCACCCAGAGGTGGATTTTGTGACCTTCACGGGGTCATCGGTGATCGGCCAGCACATCGCCGAGGTCTGCGCTAAGAACAAGACGCCGACGACGCTTGAACTAGGCGGCAAAAGCCCAACCGTAATCCTGGCGGACGCGGACTTGGACAAGGTGATGCCGCTGGCCGCGCGGTCGATCTTTATGTTTGGCGGGCAGGCGTGCATCGGGTCGAGCAGGTTTTACGTGGAGCGCCCGCTCTACGACGAATTTGTCAAACGCTTCAGCGGAATGCTGGGCAAGATCGGCATGGGCGACCTGCGCGATCCGGGCACGGTCATCGCCCCGGCCATCAGCCCGCGCCAGCGCGACCGCATCAAACACCACATCGAAGACGCCCGCGCCAAGGGCGCCACGGTGATCGGCGGCGCCTGGGAAGGCAACCGCTGCCAGCCCACGCTTCTGACTGGGGTCACGGCCGAAATGACCGTCTGCCGGGCCGAGACCTTTGGCCCTGTGACTTCGATCTACCCGATCGACAGCTATGAGGAGGGGCTTGCGAAGGCCAACGACACCGAGTTTGGGCTCTCGTCAGCGATCTTCACCCAGGACATCACCAAGGCCATGCACTTTGCCAAGCACATCAACGCCGGCATGTGCCACATCAACGGCCCCACCATCCATGACGAAGCCCATGTACCCTTCGGCGGCAACGGCGAAAGCGGGGTCGGCCGCGAAGGCACAGACGCCGACATGGAAGCCATGACCGAGCTAAAATGGGTGACCGTGCAGCTATGACCTTTACGCTTTACCATCACGGGTCGTCGGTCTGCGCCGCTAAGGTGCGCTTTGCCATGGCCGAAAAGAACCTGCCCTGGGACGGGGTCTATATCGACATCCTCAAGGGCGAACAGTTCGACCCGGACTACCTGAAGCTGAACCCCAAGGGGGTGGTGCCCACGCTGGTGCACGACGATACCGTGGTGCCCGACAGCACGGTGATTATCGAATATCTCGACCAGATCGAACCGCGGTCAAGCGTGCACCCCACCGACCCCTGGGACCGGGCGCAGGCGCGCTACTGGACCAAAGCGGTGGACGAAGACCTGCACCCGGCCTGCGGGGCAGTGACGTTTGTCTGCTCGCACCGGCACACGGTGCTCAAGAACCTGGGCGAAGAGGGGCTGAAAGAGTTTCTTGCCTCGACCCCGCCGATGTCGGTGACCTCGAATTGGAAAGACCTCAAGGACAGCTACACCCGCTATGGCTTTGACGCCCCGGGCGCCGCCGAGAAGGTAAAGCTCTACGACACCTACCTGCAAAAAATGGAGGCCGCGCTCGACGGGCGCGACTGGCTCGTGGGCGACCGCTTCTCGATCGCGGACATCTCGATGACGCCCTACGTCAACCGCCTGGCGATGATGTCCATGCGCGGGATGTGGGAAAACGGGCGGCTGCCCAATGTGGAGCGCTGGTTCACCGCCATCGAAGCGCACCCCCACTTCCAGAAATGCCTGATCGACTGGGTCCCGGAAGACCTGGCGCAGGACCTGCGCGAAAACGGCGCCAAAAGCTGGCCCGAAGTCGCGCGCATTCTCGACATAGCAATCTGATGAAGGAGAGGCTCATGGGCCGTTTAGCGGGAAAAACCGCCGTGATCACCGGGGCGGCGCAGGGGATCGGCGCCATCATGGCCAAGGCGATGGCCGATGCGGGGGCGCAGGTGCTGGTCACCGATGTGCAGGACACGGCGGGCGCCGTGGCGGCGATCACCGATGCCGGGGGGACCGCCCAGGGCATGAAGGTCGACGTCACCAACAACGACGACCTGGGCGCCATGGTGGACACCGCCAAGGCGATGGGCGGGCTCGATATCATGGTCAACAACGCGTCCATCTTCGCCACGCTGACCCCGAAACCCTTTTTCGAGATCGACGAGGACGAGTTCGACACGATCATGCGCGTGAACGCCCGCGGTGTGCACCAGGTGATGCGGGCAATTGTGCCCACCATGATCGCAGCCGGCGGCGGCAAGGTGATCAACATCGCCTCGGGTACCTTTTATTACGGGCCCCCGGGGCTGTCGCATTACACCGCCTCAAAAGGCGCGGTGATCGCGCTGACCAGGTGTCATGGGCGCGAGTTGGGAGAAAAGAACATCCAGGTGAACGCCATCGCGCCGGGCCTGACTGAAAGCGAAGGGCTGGCGTCGAACACGGGCTTTGACATGGCCCGCGGCCCCACGGTCGCGTCGCGTTCGATCAAGCGCGATATGCTGCCCGAGGACCTTTTGGGCACGCTCCTTTATCTGGCATCCGCTGACAGCAATTTCGTGACCGGCCAGACGCTTAATGTCGACGGCGGTAAGATCAACGTCTGAGGGGGTGGGGCGACAGATGGCAAAGCGGTTTTCCTTCCTCGAACCCGGCGGCGGCGCGAACTACGACTGGTCCGCGGACCACACCTTCGTGAAGGTGTCGGCCGCCGACACGGGTGGGCAATACACGCTGATGGAGGACAACCTCAAAGCCAGCTTCGCCCTGGGCCTGCACCTGCACCGATACCACGCTGAAACCTTCTACATCCTCGAAGGGGACGTGGATTTCTTCGTGGACGGTGACTGGCTGACCGCCACCCCGGGGGCGTGCCTGCACGTACCCCCCGGGGTTCCCCACGCCTGTATCCTGGCCCAGGGCTCTACCGCCGGGCGGATGCTGATGATCTACCAGCCGTCGGGGTTCGACGGCTATCTGGCAGAGCTTGGCACCATGACAAACGCCGACTTCGCCGACCCTGCAAAGATGGCGGCGCTTAACAAAAAATACGACATCGTAGAAATAGGACCGGTGCCCGAGCGCACCGGGACGACCCCGGCGGGGGACGCCTGATCTATGGCTGCCCCGCGGCGCAACCTTTTATTTATCATGTGCGATCAGTTGCGCTGGGACTACCTGTCCTGCGCCGGGCACAAGACGCTACGCACCCCCAACATAGACCGGATCGCCGCGCGCGGCGTTCGTTTTACCAACGCTTACGTCCAGTCACCCATCTGTGGGCCGAGCCGGATGAGCATCTACACTGGGCGCTACGCGTCTTCCCATGGGGCGACAGCCAATTTCGTGCCGCTGCGCGTGGGCGAACGCAACATCGGCGACCATCTGAGACCCCTTGGCGTGCGGCCCGTCCTTGTGGGCAAGACCCACATGATTCCTGACCTCGCTGGGATGGCGCGCCTGGGCATCAACCCCGACAGCCCGGAGGGCCTGCACCATCGCGAGGCGGGCTTTGACGTCTTTGAACGGGACGATGGCGTGCATCCAGACCGCATGATCAAGGGCCCCTCGCCCTACATGAAATACCTGCGCGACCGGGGCCACGGCGGCGAAAATCCCTGGCATTGGGCGGCCAATTCCGTGCGCACCGACGCAGGCGTCCGGTCCGGGTTTTACAACGACATCGCTGACCGCCCGGCGATTGTGGCCGAAGAGGACAGCGAAACACCCTATATGACCCGCCGCGCGATGGACTTCTTAGCCCAGGACGACGGTGAAACGCCCTGGCTTTTGCACCTGTCCTACATCAAGCCGCACTGGCCCTACATCGCGCCTGCCCCCTACAACGCCCTTTACGGTCCGGATGACGTGCAGCCCCCTGTGCGCTCCGAGGCAGAGCTTACCGATCAAAACCCGCTCATGCGGCATTTCGTGGATCGCGTGGCAGGACGCACCTTCGCCCGCGAGCACGCGCTAGAGAAGGTGGTGCCCACCTATATGGGGCTGATCAAACAGATCGACGACCAACTGGGCGAGCTCTTTACCTTTATGGAAGACCGCGGACTTTGGGACACCACGACAATTGTGCTGACCTCGGACCACGGGGACTACCTGGGCGACCACTGGATGGGGGATAAGGACTATTTCCACGACCCCGCTGTAAAGGTGCCGCTGATTATCGCTGACCCGGACCCAGCGCTTGATAGCACACGCGGCACAACCAGCGACGCGCTGGTGCAAGCGATCGACCTGCTACCCACCTTTGTAGAGCATTTCGGCGGCACGCCTGCGGCCCATATCCTGGACGGGGTGTCGCTTTACCCGCTTCTCCGAGGCGCAGCCACAGCGGTCAACGCCCACGCCATAAGCGAATACGACTATCACCAACAGGTTTTCGCGCCTGAAACCGGCCGCGGCCCTCGGGACAGCCGAATTTACATGATCGTCACCCATCATTGGAAGTTGATCCACGCTCCAGGCTTTGATCCGGTGCTCTTTGATCGCGAAAACGACCCCGATGAGTTGACAGACCTAGGCCGGTCCCCGGATCACCAGGACGCCGTGCACGAAATGCGATCGCACTTAGGCGATTGGGCATTGGCATACCGACAAAGGGAAACCTACAGTGACGCAGATGCCGTCCGAATGCAGGGATTTGAGGAAAGGTCGGGCGTGCTCATCGGATATTGGGACGAAAGCGACCTGATAGACGTGGCCAACGCGCTTCTTGGGAGGGACGCATGACCGACACAACAGACCAATCCCCGACCGTAACCAAACGCGTATCGGACGCTCTCGCATGCGTTTTTGCGCTAATTATTCTAGTCTACGCCGCCGCGGGTCCGGTGTCTGAATTCGTCCGTTGGATCATCGAAACCACCACTCCGGGCTGGGATGAACTTAGCCGCCGCGACCAGCGGCTCTTATTGCGCCAGCACTGGCTGGGAGCATCCTTCCGCGGTTTTGAGCGCGCGTTCCTCTTGCCGACCGGCATGATCCTTGGGCTACCTATCGCGTTTGCTTTTGCAGTCTCTTTTTTAACGCTGCCGATGCGCGCACGGTGGATCAATTGGGCGTTGGCCGCGCTCTCGAGCGGCATTTTCACCCTTTGGATCGTAAAACTGATGGGCGTCGACAGCGGCGCGCTGCCTTCGGCGTCAACGCTCGATTTTATGCTTTTTCCAATGGCGACGATGCTGGTGCTTTACCTTACGTGGCGACAATTCGGCGCCTTTATCGTTGGGTTTTGCCTCTTTTGGGTGATCTACTTTTTTGTGCGCGGGGCGCTGCCTGAATGGACCGGCATTCTGGCCGGGTCCCAGGCAACGGCAGCGCAGTCCATGCGCACGATGGTGCTGAACTTTTGGTCACAGACCGGTGGCATGTTCGGCCAGCCGCTCCAGGTGGTGTCGGGCAATGTGCTGATCTTTATCGTATTTGGCGCGGTGTTGATGGCCTCGGGCGCGGGCGATTTGCTCATGAAGCTCGCCAACCGGCTTACCGGGCGCTTTACCGGGGGCGCGGCGCACGCGTCTGTGGCGTCGTCTGCGCTCTTTGGCACGCTAAGCGGGGCTGCAATTTCCAACGTGGTCTCCACGGGGGTTATGACGATCCCGGTGATCAAACGGGCAGGCTTCAAACCCGCGTTCGCCGCCGCAGTTGAGGCTGCTGCCTCCACCGGTGGTCAGGTTATGCCGCCAGTTATGGGCGTTGTGGCGTTTTTCGTGGCGGGCCAGATCGGGCTTGAGTACCGCTACATCATCGTGGCCGCCATTGTGCCCGCGATCTTTTTCTATTTCGGCACCTTCCTGACCGTCTATTTCGAAGCCCGCCGACAGGGCGTGGGCCCCCTACCCGAAAGCGCCCGCCCCGGACTGATCAGCCGAGAACGCTGGCAGTGCCTGGTCTTTGTGGTGCCCCTGGGTGTGCTAAGCTTTTATCTCTTCACGCAACCCTCGGTGCAAAAAGCCGGATTCTACGGCTTTATCGCCGCGGTGGGCAGCGCATTGGTTCTGTTCCCAGGGTTCCGCAATTGGTTCCGCGTCTACAGGGCCTTTGTCGACGCCGGGCGCATGTCGGCGGCGATTGTGGTCATCGTAGCGGCCATTGGGCTTATTGTCGGCCTGATCCAAGTGTCAGGCTTTTCGGGTCGCCTGGCGCTCTTATTGGCGCAACTGGCGGATGGACCGCTTTTCACCACGCTAATTGTGGTGGCGCTGGGCGCGATCGTGCTGGGCATGGGGCTACCCCCCGGGGCCACATATTTTATCATCG